>JANQGL010000136.1 GCA_028277325.1 Magnetospira sp. | reverse complement strand
GTAGTAGTGACCGGCCTCCGGCTCGCCGCTCACCAGCGGCTGGTAGATGTCGGCCTGCTGCGTGCCGTAGGTCGGGTCCGGATTGTACGAGGTGAGGATCACGTCCTCGTCGCCGCCCTTGGCGATCGCGGCGAAGAACACGAACTCGGACGGGTCGCCGCCGAAGAACGTGTTGTCGATCAGCACCCAGTTGGAGTACTTCGCCTCGGTGGTGTAGTTGTCCAGCTGGTCCTCGATGTCGAACAGCTTGGTGTAGTTGTCGGCGGTCGGCGTATACGGGCCGAAGAACGGTTGGCCGGTCACGATGCCGACGTCGTTCATCAGGCCGGCGTTGCGGGACACCGCACGCACCCACCAGTACTCGCCAGCAGGCTCAGGGTCCGGACTGCCGGTGACATTGAAGAACACGTTGTTGGTGGTCAGTTGGTAGTTGTCGTCGCCGCCGATCAGCGCGTCCAGGATCTCGTCGGCAGTCACTTCGGCTTGCGCCGGGGTCGCCGCGACGGCCGCGAGGGCGAAAGCCCCAACCACCGCAGACCCCATAATCTTCATGTTTGTATTGATCATCTTTCGCACCTTCGCTGCAGTTCGATTGATAAATGGATCATCTGCCTTCTTCGGGCATGTTTTGCAGCATAGTAGGGCTTCCGAAAAACACCCACAACGCACCAAAAGGTGGATTTGACCGGACTCCACCTTTTGGTGGAGTTTCGGCCCTCGAACGGCCCTTGAAACCCCACCCAAAGACCGTCGAGCCCGTTGAATCCGCTTGATTTGCCCTCCTTCGGCATAGGGTGGCCGGAAATATCTCCGGCCCGTCCGACCCCGCCGCCCCGCCGCCGCCGCCACGGCGGCGTCCGAACGGCCCGCCATGCGGGGGTCGGCGGCGCCCCGCCGCGACGCCGGCGGGCGACGACCGTCAGTCCGCGACGGCCCGTCCGTAAACGCCAGGCAACACAATATCATCCAAATTTATCGTCAATAGCCACTAAATATTGTGCGACTTGACGCCCAGCCAACACCATCAGATTCCAAATATTTCCATTCAGTACCATTGACTCCCATCAATACCCATGATATCCCAGATGCGTGCAATTGGATGCTGGGCAGATTCCGGACTGCGCGGATCGGGCGGCCCTCCGGCCGCCGAAGAGCGTCGCGAGGCGTCCCGGGTCGGAGGCATGCGGGTGAGGATTGGGCGAGAGGACGGGCGGCATGACGCCGTTGACAGGTCGTCACATCAACAAGATCGACAAGAAGGGCCGGGTCTCCGTCCCCAAGTCGTTCCGTGACGCCCTGGCCGGCGAGACCCTCGCCGGCGTCTACGTCTTCCCCTCCTTCAAGACCCGGGCCCTGGAGGCCTGCGGGGCCGACTACATGGCCCGCCTGGCGGACAGCCTCGGCGACCTGGACCTGTTCTCCGACGAGGAGGACGAGATGGCCGTCGCCATCCTGGAAAATGCCCATGCCCTGAACTTCGATCCGGAAGGCCGGGTGGTTCTGCCGCCGGAACTCCTCGCCTACGCCAACCTGACCGACCAGGCGATGTTCGTCGGCCGCGGCGCCCGGTTCCGGATCTGGGAGCCGGCGGCCTACGAGACGCACAGCCGGGCCGCCCTCGAGAACGCCCGCAGGCGCGGCGCCACGCTGAAGCTGCGGCGCGGCGACGCGGAGGGCGCGCCATGACCCGCCCCCCGGAGCGCCCCGCCGCGCGCCCTCACGTGCCGGTCCTGCGGGCCGAGGTCGTGGCCGTCCTGGCGCCGCGCGACGGCGCCGTCTACGTGGACGGGACCTTCGGCGCCGG
>JANQGL010000012.1 GCA_028277325.1 Magnetospira sp. | reverse complement strand
TGATGGGTGGTCCATTCCAGATCGGCATAAATCGTGTCGTCACCGGCGCCACCGGCGATGGTGTCGTCGCCTTTGCCGCCGATAACCGTATCGTCGCCTGCACCGGCGAGGATCCGATCGTCGCCGCCGTGGGTCTGCCAATCGAAGTCGCCCTCGATATAGTCGTCGCCCTCGCCGCCGGCGATGGTGTCGTCGCCGTCGCCGCCGATAACCGTATCGTCACCGGCACCGGCATCGATAACGTCGTCGCCCGCATTGCGGGAAGGACTGTCGTGATCCCCTTCAATGTAGTCGTCGCCCTCGCCGCCGGCTATTTGGTCGTCGCCGCCGCCACCGATAACCTCATCGTCACCGGAGCCGGCATCGATGACGTCGGAGCCCGCATCCGAAGTTTTCCAGGAGAAATCGCCGTCGATGACGTCATCGCCCGTACCGCCGACGATCTGGTCGGAACCGCCGCCACCGGTGATTTCGTCATCACCGCTGCCGCCATCGATCTGATCGTTGCCTTGGGCGTTGGTTTGCCAACTGTAATCGCCGTGCAGTTCATCGTCGCCGCCGGCGCCACTGATCGAATCGTCGCCCCATTCGCCGCTGATTTCGTCATCGCCACCGGTGCCGGTATGATCGAACTGACCCGGCATAACCGGCGCCGCCACATCGACCTCGATCCCCAGATCGGTATCCAGATCCTCAGGCGTCTGGTCGACCACGGTCGGATCACCGACGGTCACCGTAACATCCGGCGCATCGGCAACCGCGTCGACCGTCACGCCAAGGGATACCGGATCGGACGCCGCGCCGCTGGCCGATTCCGCCGAAACCGAGACGCTGAAGTCGACGTCCGAGTTCGTCGGCGCCTGAACGGTCAGGGCGCCGTCCGCCAGGGCCTGCAGGTCGTCGGCCGTGAACTGGCCGTTCTCGCCCGAACCGGTCAGCACGTTGCCGGTCAGGGTCAGGCCGCTGTCCGTGCCCACGGCCAGTGCCGCGCCGGCCGGAACGCCGCCGATGGTCACCGCACCGACCGGATCGAACGGGCTGCCGGCCGCAACCGTTATGTTGAGGGTAATGGGCTGATCCTCGTCGCCCTTCGCCGGCGTGACCGAGACTTCCGGCTTGCCGCCCAGGGTGTCCACCGGAACCACGCCGTCGTCGAAGCGCAGATTTTCGATGTTGGTCAGGGTATCGGTGCCGTCAGGCCCGGCAACGGTGATAACGCCGGTTGCGGCATCGACGCTGATGGCATAGTCGGCGAACGATCCGGTGAAGACCGCCGTATCGATGTCCGCGCCGCCATCAATGGTGTCGTCGCCGGCGCCGCCGAAGATCTCGTCATCGCCCGTGCCGCCCATCAGGTCGTCGTCGCCGCTGCTCGACCAGATAATGTCGTCGCCGGAACCGCCGTCGATGGTGATGTCGTCGGTTTCGTAGCGCGTGCTGGTCAGATCGACAATGTCGTCACCGGCGCCGGCGTCGATGTTTTCGATACCGGAAATGCGCGGTCCGTCGGTCGGGCTGTCGCTGAAGCTGTCGTCCAGGAACAGGGCGTCGTCGCCGTCGGTCATCTGCAGGGTGTCTTCGCCCTCGCCGCCGATGAACACGTCCTCGCTGCGGTTCATGCCGCCGAGATTTTCGAGATCGCCGGTCCCGTCTTCGCCGGGGCTTCCGACGTTGCGGGCGGCATATCCGCTGCTCCAGGTGCCGTCCGCCGAATATTGCAACGTATCGTCGCCGTCGCCGCCGTCCAGCAGGTCGGAGCCTTCGCCACCGATCAGGGTGTCGTCGCCGTCACCGCCGGTGATGGTGTCATCACCCGCGCCACCGTCGAGGGTCGCCTGATCGTAATCACCGGAAATGGTGATGCTGTCATCGCCGTCTCCGGCATCGACGGTAAAGGTGCCGTCGCCACCGTCCTCGGCCGCGCGGGCCGCGATATCGATGGTGTCGTCGCCGTCGCCGGTAACCACATCGCCGCGGGCCGATCCGTCGATATCGACGGTGCTGTCGCCGCCGTCACCGAGGGTGACGTCGGTCTCAACAAAGTTCTGAAGAACGACGTCGGCGGCTTCGTCACTAACGGCCTCGATGGTGCTGACACTGCTCCAGTCGTCGGTAACCGAAACCGTGGCGCTGTCGGCGTCTTCGTATTCGAAGGTGACCGTGTCGTCGCCGACGGTAATGGTCTCGGGCTCTTCGAAGTTGTCCGGGCCCGGGATGGTCGTCGTCGTTCCGCCGTTGCTGACGGTGAAGAAGACGCTGACATCCTCGGCCACCGGGGTGACGTCGACATTCATCGGCGCCGCCTGGCTGGTTCCGCCATCGGTCGAGGTGGCGGTGACCGAGAGATCGAAGTCGCCGTTGAAGTCATCGGCCGGTGTCAGAAGCAGGCCGTCGAGCTGTTCCGGAATAAGGGTCCAGGTGCCGTCCCCATTGTCCGTACCGGCGGACAGGGAAGCATCCAGCGGCACGCCCGAAATCGTGATGAAATCGACCGTTTCCGTGCTGTTCGG
>JANQGL010000079.1 GCA_028277325.1 Magnetospira sp. | reverse complement strand
CCCCGGTCGCCGGGCACCAGGCGATGGCGGCGGCGATTGCCGGCGCACGGCTTGAAATCATCGACCACTGCGGCCATCTGTCGACCCTGGAGCGGCCGGTCCCGGTCACCGCGGCGTTGCGCGCCTGGCTGACCGATCCGCCGTTCGCCAGTTCCGGAGAGTGAACGCCATGTCACCGACCATCCTGCCGTTCGAGGGGCAGACCCCGCGCATCGACGCCACCGCCTTCGTCGCCCCCACCGCCTGCGTGATCGGCGACGTGGAGATCGGCCCGGACAGCTCGATCTGGTACGGCGTGACGGTGCGCGGCGACGTCAATTTCATCCGCATCGGCGCCCGCACCAACATCCAGGACAACAGCGTGGTCCACGTGACGACGGCCAGGCATCCGACCACGATCGGCGACGACGTGCTGATCGGCCACATGGCGATGATCCATGGCTGCGCCCTGCAGGACAGCTGCTTCATCGGCATGAAGGCCTGCATCCTGGACGGCGCGGTGGTGGAAAGCGGCGCCATGATCGCCGCCGGCGCGCTGATCGGGCCGGGCAAGGTGGTCGAGGCCGGCACCCTGTGGGCCGGCGTGCCGGGGCGCCGCATCCGCCGCCTGAGCGACGACGATATCGCCGGGTTCCGCCGCGGCACCGACCATTACGCCGATCTGGCGCGCCGCCACCGGGCGATGCTGGACTCGCCGTAGCGCCTACGACCCGCCGTCGAAGGTCTCGGGGTCGGCCTGCTTGAGCAGGCGGTTGCCGAGAATCATCAGGTCGGACTGGCGCACGAACCGAACCCCGTCCACGTCGCCCACCCGCAGCAGCCGCGCGGCGCCGAAATCGGGGCCGACCCCCAGATGGCGGCGCGCCGCGTGCTCCTCGATGACCAGCAGCTCCTGGCCGCCGCCAGCGGCCGGCCGGTTGCGCCAGCCGACCGTCCGGCTCTCGGTGTAGGGATAGCCCACGTGGCGGATCGGCCGCGCGGCCTCGAACGACGGCGGGCCGAGCGTCGCCTCGAAATGCGCCCGGATGCCATCGAAACTGCGGCTGGGAAAGAAGCTGTCCAGGGCCACCGCGCGCCCGTCCTCGTAACGGGTCAGGGTGCGGGTCCCGGCCAGCGGCGCGAAGTCGGTGACCAGGAACAGGTCGTGCAGGGTCGGCGGCCATCGGGTATCGGTCAGGCAGAAGGTCATCCCATGGCGGTTCAGGCAGGCGTCGCGGGGCGCCGACGGGCGGCCCAGGGTGAGGGCGTCTCCAAACCGTATGACAACCCCCTCCAATACCCGCGGCGCCTCCGACTCCACGACCGGGGGCAGCGCGGCGACCGACCGCGGCGGCGTGACGGAGGCAGGGCGCGCCACGGCCGGCGGCGGTGCGGTCGCGGCGGGTTCGGTCGCGGCGGGTTCGGGGTCCGCCGTCTCCGCCGTCTCGCCGAACAGATAGCCGCCAATGCGGTCCAGGAGGTCCGGTTCCGCGGGTTCGGAGACCGGCGTCGGGGCCGGTTGCGGCGCCGG
>JANQGL010000070.1 GCA_028277325.1 Magnetospira sp. | reverse complement strand
CCTGGCCGGCTACGACCGCGGCGACTTCCTGGCCCACGCCGGGGTGACGGCGATCCATCCGGCGCCCGGCTACGCGCACCGCGACCGCGATGCGCTGCGGCGGACCGGCAACGACTGGGCGGTGGTGACCCTGGACAGCGACCTGTCGCCGGTCGCCGCGCCGCTGCCGGTGGCGGCCCTGGACGCGGCCAGCCTGGCCGGCCGCCGGGTGGCCCAGGCCGGCTATTCGAAGGACAAGGCGCACGTGCTGTCGGTGCATCGCGGCTGCCGGGTGACCGCCGCCGTGCGCGATGCCCGGCTGGCGGTTCACGACTGCGACGCGGTCGGCGGCGACTCCGGATCGCCGCTGCTGCTGTTCGAGGGCGGACGGGTCCGGGTGGCGGCCATGCACGTCGCCACCCGGGCGCGCAAGGGCCGCGACTCCCTGGGCATCGCGGTGCCCGGGGCGAGCTTCGCGGCGGCGGCGCGGTGATGGCTCGGGCGGGCCTTTGAGCGCGCCTCCCTCTTCGCGGGCCCTGCGGACCGCCTCAGGGTGAGGTGTTTTTCCCTTGGATATCAACCCCATCCTGGGGTGTGAGCTTAACCGAGCCTCGAAGGCCGACGTCGAAAAGGGGGCTGTCCCGGACAACAGCTCATCGACGTTATCCGGGACAGCCCCACGTGTTATAGGATCTGGGCGATGACCGGCCTCGTTCCCACCACGCGCGCTTCGACGTCTCATGACCGCTGACCCCGTGCACGGACCCGGCGAGGTGGTGGCGGTGCACCTGCCGTTGCCGCTCGACGGCCCCTACGACTACCGGGTGCCGGACGGGCTCCGGCTGGCCGAGGGCGCGGTGGTGCGGGTGCCGCTCGGCGGCCGCCGGGTGCCGGGGGTGGTCTGGGGGCCGGCGCGCGGCGGCGTCGATCGGTCGCGGCTGCGCCCGATCGGCGAACGACTCGACGTGCCGCCGCTGTCGCCGACCCTGCGCGGCTTCGTCGACTGGGTGGCCGGCTACACCCTCAGCCGTCCGGGCCTGGTCCTGCGGATGGCGATCAGCGTCCCCGAGGCCCTGGAAGCGCCGCGACCGATCGCCGCCCTCCGCCTGTCGGCCGAGGTTCCGGACGCCTTGCGGATCACCGGACCGCGCCGCCGGGTGCTCGACCTGCTGGCCGACGGGGTGGCGCGCACCATGGCCGAGGCGGCCCGCGAGGCGGCGGTGTCGCCGGGCGTGGTGGCCGGACTGCGCGACGCCGGAGCCCTGACGCCGGTCGACCTGGTGCCGCGGGACCCGCCCGATCGCCCCGACGCCGAGCGTCCGGGACCGCCGCTGTCGGCGGCCCAGGCGGCGGCGGCCGAGACGTTGCGCCGCGCGGTCGGGGCGGGCTACGCCTGCACCCTGCTCGACGGGGTGCCGGGGTCGGGCAAGACCGAGGTCTATTTCGAGGCGGTCGCCGAGGCCCTGCGGCAGGGCCGCCAGGCGCTGGTGCTGCTGCCGGAGATCGCCCTGTCGGCGCAATGGCTGGAGCGGTTCCGGCGCCGGTTCGGCTGCCCGCCCACGGTGTGGCATTCCGGGCTGACCCAGGCGGTGCGGCGCGATTCCTGGCGCGACGTGGCGTTCGGTCGCGCGGCGGTGGTGGTCGGTGCCCGCTCGGCCCTGTTCCTGCCGTTTCCCGGCCTCGGGCTGATCGTGGTCGACGAGGAGCACGACGCCTCCTTCAAGCAGGAGGACGGGGTGATCTACCAGGCCCGCGACATGGCGGTGGCGCGGGCCCACCGGGAGCGGATTCCCGTCGTCCTCGCCTCCGCCACCCCGTCCCTGGAAACGGCGGTCAACGCCCGCCAGGGCCGCTATGGCCGGCGGCACCTGCCCGATCGCCACGCCGGCGCGGCGATGCCGGCGATCGAGACGGTGGACCTGCGGACCGACCGGCCGCCGCGCGACCGGTGGCTGTCGGGCCGCTTGCGGGCCGCCCTGGCCGAGACCCTGGCGGCCGGCGAGCAGGCGATGCTGTTCCTGAACCGGCGCGGCTACGCGCCGCTGACCCTGTGCCGCGCCTGCGGGCATCGCCTGCAGTGCCCCAACTGCACCGCCTGGCTGGTCGAGCACCGTCTGCTGGGACGCCTGCAATGCCACCACTGCGGCCTGGCCCGGCCGCTGCCCGAGGCCTGCCCGGACTGCGCCGCCGACGCCCTGGCCGCCTGCGGGCCGGGC
>JANQGL010000015.1 GCA_028277325.1 Magnetospira sp. | reverse complement strand
TCTGGCCGTCGACCAGCTCCGGCAGACCGGCATTCGGCATCACGGTCATCGGGCCGGCCCAGTTCTGACCGAGCCAGCGGACGTGCTCGGCCATCTCCTGCGGCCCGGTGGCGCAGTTGAGCCCCATCAGGTCCACGTCGAGCGCCTCGACGGCGGTCGCCGCGGCGGCGATGTCGGCCCCGACCAGCAGGGTTCCGGTGGTCTCCACCGTCACCTGGACGAAGATCGGGGTGTCGGTACCGGCCGCCGCGCGGGCCAGCTTGGCGGCGTTGACCGCCGCCTTGATCTGCAACGGGTCCTGGCAGGTCTCGATCAGGATGGCGTCGACCCCGCCGGCGACCAGGCCGTCGCATTGGATCTTGAGGGCGGCCTCCAGGGTGTCGTAGTCGATATGCCCGAGGCTCGGCAGCTTGGTGCCCGGGCCGACGTCGCCGAGCACGAAGCGGGCCCGCCCGTCGGCGAACTCCCCGGCCACCTCGCGGGCCAGTTCGGCCGCTTCCTTGGACAGGCCGAACGCCTCGTCCTCCAACCCGAACTCGCCCAGCGTCACCGGCGAGGTGCCGAAGGTGTTGGTGATCACCATGTCGGCGCCGGCCGCGTAGTAGCCCCGGTGCACCTCGCGCACCACGTCGGGGCGCGACCGGGTCAGGATGTCGGTGCAGTTCTCGTGGCCCCAGAAGTCCTTGTCCACCTCCAGGTCGAGGGCCTGCACGCGCGACCCCATGCCGCCGTCGCACAGCAGCACGGACTCGTTCAACGCGTCGAGGATATGCGCCATGTCAGCCTCCGTCCGTCGGAGTCGGGCGCACCCCCAACAGGTGGCAGATGGCGTAGGTCAGCTCGGCCCGGTTCAGGGTGTAGAAGTGGAACGCGTCCACCCCCTCGGCCGACAGAACCCGGCACTGGTCGGCGGCCAGGGTGGCGGCGACCAGCTTGCGGGTGTCCGGCATGTCGTCCAGCCCCTCGAACATGGCGGCCAGCCAGTCGGGAATGCCGGCCCCGCACATCCCGGCGAACCTGCACACCTGGGCGAAGTTGGTCACCGGCAGGATGCCGGGCACGATCGGCACGTCGATGCCGGCCGCCCGGCAGCGGTCGCGGAACCGCAGGTAGACCGCCGGATCGAAGAAGAACTGGGTGATCGCGCGGCGCGCCCCGGCGTCGATCTTGCGCTTCAGGTTGTCCAGGTCGGCCTCCGGGCCGGGCGCCTCGGGATGCACCTCGGGATAGGCGGCGACCGAGATCTCGAAGTCGGCGATCCGTTTCAGGCCGGCCACCAGGTCGGTCGCGTAGTCGTAGCCGCCCGGATGCGGCGCGTAGGTCGTCTCGCCGTCCGGCGGATCGCCGCGCAGGGCGACGATGTGGCGCACGCCCTCGTCCCAGTACTGGCGCGCCACGGCGTTCACCTCGTCGCGGGTCGAGGCGACGCAGGTCAGGTGGGCGGCCGGGTTCAGGGCGGTCTCGCGCAGGATGCGCACCACCGTGGCGTGGGTCCGTTCGCGGGTCGAGCCGCCGGCCCCGTAGGTCACCGAGACGAAGCTGGGGGCCAGGGGTTCCAGGGTCTTGATGGCGTCCCACAGGGCCGCCTCCATCTTCTCCGTCTTCGGCGGAAAGAACTCGAACGACACTTTCACGTCGCGCGGGAGCGCCGGCACGATCGGCGGAAACGCCACGCGCGGCTCGGTCGCGGGGATCGAAGTCACGGGATTTCTCCTTGCTCGCCGGGAGTCGCGGTATACGGTGTCGCGGCCCCGACCGCAAGGTCCCGCCCGCCCCGTTGGGGGATCGGGGCGTGGTTTCACGGCAACAGGGCGTTGCCGCGATGCCGCGCCGCGCCGGGCGAAATCTGGCATTTCGCGCCGCGCTGTGATAGTCCATAGACCCATTCGACGGTGGCCGAACCCCCGCGCGGCCACCCCCGAGGCAGCTGGATTGGTTTCCGGAGGTGGTATCCGCATGCCCCGCAACGGGAGTCTGCACGCCGGACTGACGGTCGCCGCCCGCGCCGGCCCGCCGCCGGCCGACGGACTCTCCCTTCAAGACGACTCTCCCCGAGGCCCCGCACGATGATCCCCCGACGTCCCCTTCTGATTGCCCTTGCCGCCGGCTTTCTGCTCGCCGCGGCGCCGCCTCCGGCCGCCGCCAGCGGCGGCGGCGAACAGCGGTTCATCGAATCGATGGCCGAGAAAGCCATCAGCCTGCTGACCGATACCGAGCGGTCGCGCACCGAGCGCATGGCGATTTTCCGCGACATCCTCAACGAGAACTTCGCGGTCGAGGCGATCGGCCGCTGGGTGCTCGGCCGCTACTGGACCCGCGCCACGCCGGAGGAGAAGTCGGAATACCTGGCGTTGTTCGAGGACCTGATCGTGGTCACCTACGTGGACCGGTTCGCCGAGTACGCGGGCGAGCAACTGGAACTGGTCGGCAGCGAAGCGGTCGGCGAGGCCGACGTGATGGTTCACTCGCTGCTCAAGCGGCCGGGCGACGGCCAGCAGGTGCGGGTCGACTGGCGGGTGCGCGCGGCCAGCGACGGCGCGCCGTACCGCATCTACGACGTGATCGTGGAGGGCGTCAGCATGGCGCAGACCCAGCGCTCCGAATTCGGCTCGGTGATCAGCCGCGAGGGGCGCAGCGTGGCCGGCCTGCTGGCGGTGCTGCGCGAGAAGACCGGCGATCTGGCGCCCGCGCCGTCCGCCAACCCGTAACCGGAGAGCCGTCCCATGACCCGCCTAATCGGCCAGGAAACCCCGCGCACCGTGGCGATGATCGTCTATTCCCTGTTCGTGATGAGCTTCCTGCTGGCGCTGCTGGCGGTGATCGGGGTGGTGATCGCCTATCTGAAGCGGCGCGACGCCGACGGGACCGCGTATGAATCCCACATGACCTGGCTGATCCGCACCTTCTGGGGCGCCGTGATCGGCGGCGCGGTGGCCTACGGCGTGATGTATTTCGCCGGTCCGACCATCGGCTACGTGGCGACGGGTGTCGTCGGCCTGTGGTACATCCTGCGGGTCGCGACCGGGTTCGCGATCCTGTTCAAGCACCGGCCGCTCACGGACCCGGACTCGCCGTTCCTGCCGGGACGTTGACCGCGCCGACGCGCAGCAGGTCGGCCAGGCGGCGGAACACCGGTCCGCGGGCCGACGAGCGGCGCCACACGAAGCCGACCCGGCGGGTCGGGGTGCCGGGCGACATGGGCAGGAACTCGGCTTCCAGGCCGGTCAGCAGCGGCGCCCCGATGGCCATCGCCGGCACCAGGGTGATGCCGAGCCCGTTGGCCACCATCTGCAGCAGGGTATAAAGGCTGGTCCCCTGGATCGCCGCCGAGCGTGCCTCGCCCTCCAGGCGGCAGGCGGCCAGCGCGTGATCGCGCAGGCAGTGGCCGTCCTCCAGCAACAGCAGCTCCTCGCGCGGCACCCGCGCCGCCTCGACCGGCCGCGTCCCGGACAGCGGATGGCCGCGCGGACAGGCGACCCAGAACGGATCGTCCATGAACGTCTCCACCTCCAGCCCGTCGGGCAGCGGATAGGGAAACGCCAGGATCAACAGGTCCAGTTCGCCGGCCGTCAACTGCTCCAGCAGGCGCGCCGTCTGGTCCTCGCGCAGGACCAGCTTGAGGTCGGGGAAGTCCTGGCGCAGGAGCTGCGGCATGGCCGGCAGCAGGAACGGCCCGATGGTGGGGATCACCCCCAGGCGGACCGGCTGCGTGAACGGATCGCCCTGCGCGCGGGCCAGCTCGACCAGCGCGTCGACGTCATTGAGGATCTTGCGCGCCCGCTCGGCCAGTTGGAGGCCGACCGGAGTCGGCAGCACCTTGCGTTTGGTACGCTCGAACAAGGACACCCCGAGCAGGGATTCCAGGTCCTGGATGGCGCCGCTGAGCGCCGACTGGGTCACGAAACAAGCCTCCGCGGCACGGCTGAAATTGCGCAGGTCGGCCAAGGAGACGAGGTATCGCAACTGCTTGAGAGTGGGGACCGCCATTTATATGTTCTCCCAATAAAACATATCTTAATAAACTGTTTTTCAAATAACAATGCTTTTGATAGGGTTTCTTCCGTCAACGCCCTGCGGCACCCGGAGCACCTGCCGTCCCCGGGCGCCGCGGAGCAACCGCCAAGTCTGTTTTCATCCAGTGACCGAACCCACCCACAGGAGGATATCATGGCCGAACTCAAGGGCTCGAAGACCGAAGAGAACCTCAAGGACGCGTTCGCCGGCGAATCGCAGGCCAATCGCCGCTACCTCTACTTCGCCCAGAAGGCCGACATCGAGGGCTACAACGACGCCGCCGCGGTGTTCCGGTCGACCGCCGAGGGCGAGACCGGCCACGCCCACGGCCACCTCGAATACCTCGAGGAGTGCGGCGACCCGGCGACCGGTCTGCCGATGGGCGAAACCGAGGAGAACCTGAAGACCTCGATCGCCGGCGAGACCCACGAGTACACCGACATGTACCCGGGCATGGCGAAGACCGCGCGCGACGAGGGCTTCGACGAGATCGCCGACTGGTTCGAGACGCTGGCCAAGGCCGAGAAGTCGCACGCCGGCCGGTTCCAGAAGGCGCTCGACGAGCTGTGACGGACCGCGTCGCCGGGGCCGGCGCCCTCGCCGTGCCCCGGTGACACCCGGCGCCGCCTCGCCGGCCCGGCGCCGTCCCGATGCCGCCCCCGCCGGAGGGCGGACGAATCATTTTGAACGGAACCGACCCGATGAGAGAAGGATCGCTCGACGCCCCGACGCGTCATCCCATCGCCTGGCGCGACCCGGACTTTTACGACGAAGGGAAGCTGGACGCCGAACTGCGCCGTCAATTCGACATCTGCCACGGCTGCCGCCGTTGCTTCAACCTGTGCGACAGCTTCCCGCGCCTGTTCGACCTGATCGACGCCGCCGGGGACGCCGAGCTCGGAGGCGTGCCGTCGTCGAAGCTGAAGTCGGTGGTCGACGCCTGCACCCTGTGCGACATGTGCTTCCTGACCAAGTGCCCCTACGTGCCGCCGCACGAGTTCAACCTGGACATTCCGCACCTGATGGTGCGCTACCGGGCGGTGGAACTGAAAAAGGGCAGGATCGGCGGCATCGACCGCAAGCTCACCGAGACCGACGCCAACGCCAAGCGGGCCTGCGGCGCGCTGTCCGGGATGGCCAACTGGGCGACCCGGCGCGGCAATCCGGTCACCCGGCCGCTGTTGAAGGCGGTGGCCGGACTCCACCCCGACGCCGAACTGCCCAGGTTCGCCGCCAGGACCTTCGTCGAGCAGTGCCGGACCGGCACCGCCCCGGAGGTCGACCGGGAGGCCCCGGCGTTCGGCCGCAAGGTGGTCCTCTACGCCACCTGCTTCGCCAACTACAACAACCCGGACATCGGCCACGCGGCGCGCGCCGTGCTGGCCCGCAACGGGGTCGAGACCGAGGTGGTCTATCCGGAATGCTGCGGCATGCCGCAGTTGGAGCATGGCGACCTGGAACGGGTGGCCGGCAAGGCCGACGCCGTGGCCAGGGCGCTGGAGCCGTGGCTCGACAAGGGCTACGACGTGGTCGCCCTGGTGCCGTCCTGCGCCCTGATGATGAAGTTCGAATGGCCGCTCATCGCGCCCGACAACGCGGCGGTGGCGAAACTCGCCAAGGCGACCTTCGACATCACCGAGTACGTGGTCGACATCAACGCCAAGGAGGGCATGGCGGACGGCATGCAGCCCCTCGGCGGCGACGTCACGGTGCATGTCTCCTGTCACTCGCGGGCCCAGAACATGGGTCAGAAGGCGACCCAGATGCTGCGCCTGATCCCCGGGACCAAGGCCAAGCCGATCGAGCGCTGCTCCGGCCACGGCGGGTCCTGGGGGATCAAGACCGAATGGTATCCGGTCGCCCTCAAGGTCGGCAAGCCGGTGGCCAGGCAGGCGATGAAGAACGGCAACGCCTTCCTGGTCTCCGAGTGCCCGCTGGCCCGCGACCACATCGTCCAGGGCATCGAGGCCGAGGGCGGCGACGTCTCCGGGATCGAGGCCTGCCAGCACCCCATCCAGCTGCTGGCCCGCGCCTACGGACTGTGAACCGGCGCCCCGGACGCGTCCCCGGCGGGCCCGACGCGGCCCGCCGGCCCCACCCCGAGAACGGATGACACGGAGAATGACCCACATGGCCCGCAAACGTTCCATCGAGCGCGGCGACATCCTGGACCTGGACGCCTACGCGGCGGTCCGCAAGGCGCGCCGGGCCGAGATGATCGCCCACAAGAAGGACCGCCGGATGGCGGTCGGCCCCAACCTGACCATGCATTTCGAGAGCTTCGACACCATGCTCTATCAGGTGCAGGAGATGCTGCACACCGAACGCGGCGGCGACGAGCAGGTCGACGACGAGTTGCGCGCCTACCAGCCGCTGATCCCGCAGGGCAACGAGATCGTCTGCACCTTCATGCTGGAGTTCGAGGACCCGGCGATCCGGGCCCGCGAACTGGCCGGGCTGGGCGGTATCGAGGAGACGGTGACCCTGGAGTTCGCCGACCACATCGTGCGCGCCGACTGGGAGGTGGACGTCGAGCGCACCACCCCCGAGGGCAAGACCTCGTCGATCCACTTCCTGCACTTCCGCCTCACCGAGGCGCAGGCCGAGGCGTTCCGCGTGCAGGGCCGGCGGGTGGTGGTGGCGGTCGGCCACCCCGGCTACGGCCACATGGCGGTGATGCCGGAGGCGACCCGGGCCGCCCTGGCCGAGGACCTGTAGCCCGCGTCGCGCCCTTCGAGGGCCCTCCCCCTTCGAGGGCCTTTCGGGCCATCGGCCGGGCGCCGCATCCTGCGCGGCGCGGGGCGCATTGCGTCGGGACGCGGTTTGGTGTGTAAATCGGAAGGTGCGATTCCACCGGACCCGATCATGCCCGCCCACGGACACCGCCCGCCATGCCGCCGCTGACCGACCGTCTGCCCCCGGCCGGCCTGCGCCTGCGGGTCGGCCTGCTCGGCGGCTCGTTCAACCCGGCCCACGACGGCCACCTGCACGTCAGCCGCGAGGCCCTGCGGCGGCTCGGCCTGGACGAGGTGTGGTGGATGGTGTCGCCGCAGAATCCGCTCAAGGACACCGTCGGGATGGCGCCTTTCGAGACGCGCGTCGCCTCGGCCCGCGCGGCGGCGCGCGACCGCCGGATCCGGGTCACCGACATCGAGCGAAGGCTCGGCACCCGCTACACCGCCCATACCCTGGCCTGCCTGCGGGCGCGCCGCCCGCGCCACCGCTTCGTCTGGCTGATGGGGGCCGACAACCTCCACCAGATGTCCCGGTGGCGCGGATGGACCTCGATCTTTAACTTTGTTCCCGTTGCGGTTTTCGCCCGCCCGACGTATTCTTTCAGGGCGTTGTCCGGCGTGGCGGCGGTACGGTATGCCCGGGCGCGGGTCTCCGAGCGGCGGGCCGCAAGGCTGGCCGACATGGGACCTCCCGCCTGGACCTATCTGTTCATCCCGTACCATCCCGCTTCGGCGACGGCAATCCGGGCCGGCCAGCGGCCCGGCCGGGTCACGAGCTTGCAAGGAGGCGAAACATAACGACCGCACATGCGACGATTCCATCGACCGGCGACCTGCTGGACCTGGTGGAACGCCAACTCGATGACGACAAGGCGGAGGATGTCATCGTCATCGATCTCAGGGGCAAGAGCAGCCTGACCGACTACATGGTCATCGCGAGCGGAAGCTCCCAGCGCCACGTGGGAGCGATGGCCCACCATCTCCGGGACAAACTGAAGCAGATCGGCCGCCGGACGGTGTCCGTCGAGGGCGAGCATCAGCTCGACTGGGTGCTGATCGATTCCGGGGACCTGGTGGTGCACCTGTTCCGGCCCGAGGTCCGCGGCTTCTACAATCTGGAAAAGATGTGGGGCATCGCGGCGACACCCATGCGCAGCGCCATGGGCATGGGGGTCGGCGCGGTGATGTAGGGTCGCTTTCCCGGTCATGCGGGTCAGCGTGATCGCGGCCGGCCGTTTCGGGACCGGCCACCGGGAGGAGCGGCGCCTGTTCGAGCGCTATGCGGGGCGTCTCCCCTTTCCCCTCGATCTCCGGGAGATCGAGGTGCGGAAACGACTCCCTCCGGACAAACTGACATCCGAGGAATCGACGCGCCTGCTGGACGCGGTACCGGCCGGGGCGGCGGTGGTGGCGCTCGACGAACGCGGCCGCACCCTGGCCACCCGCGACCTGGCGGCGCGCCTTGCCGCGTGGCGCGACGACGGACGCGCCATCGCCTTTCTCGTCGGCGGTGCCGACGGGCTCGACCCGTCGGTGCGCGAGCGGGCCGATCTGGTCCTGTCGCTGGGCGCCGCCACCTGGCCGCACCTGCTGGTCCGCGCCCTGATCGCCGAGCAGGTCTACCGCGCCCACTGCATCCTGACCGGCCATCCCTATCACCGGGATTGAGGCGGGCGCTCCCGGCGTCTCTCGCCCGACGGGCCTCCGAAACAGCCGGGCCATCTCGACCGCGTATCGAGGCATCCCGGGACGAGGGATCGGGTGGCGACCAACTCAGGCCGCCGCCGCGTCGGCCGCCGCGGCGCGGCCGCGCTCGAAGGCCGCCTCGTTGAGCGCCACCAGCTCCGGCTTGCGGGCCCGGAAGCGGGCGACGACGGTCTCCTTGAGCAGCGCCGCGTCGAACGGCAGGTGATCGGCGATGGCGCCCAGCATCACCGTGTTGACCAGCCGCACCTCGCCCAGCTCGCGGGCGATCGCCCCGGCGTCGACGTCGCGGACGTTGACCCCGGCCCTGCGCATCGCGCCCACCGGGTCGTCCGGATAGGGGAACAGGCCCAGGGTGACCACCGGCGGCAGCAGCGGATGGGTATTGACCATCGCCACCCCGCCGGGCCGCAGCTCGGCCGTCCAGCGCATCGCCTCGGCCGGCTCGAAGCCGAGGATCGCGTCGGACTCGCCGGCCGGGATGGCCGGCGACAGGACCCGCGGGCCGAACCGCACGTGGCTGGACACCACGCCGCCGCGCTGCGCCATCCCGGCCACCTCGGTCTTCTTGACGTCGAGCCCCTGCGACACCGCGCACTGGGCCAGGATCTCGGACGCCGTCATCACGCCCTGGCCGCCGATCCCGCAGACCAGGATGTTGGTCACCGTGCTCATCGGGCGCCTCCCTCGGCCGGGGTGTCGAACGGGCCGGGCGCCGGCACGATGGCCTTCGGCCCGCAGGTGGTGGGACAGAGGCCGCAGCCGGTGCAGGCCGCCGTCTCCATGGTG
>JANQGL010000375.1 GCA_028277325.1 Magnetospira sp. | reverse complement strand
GGTCAACATCCTGCGGTTCGCCCATCACGCCTCGGCCCTGTTCCCGGACGCGCGGGCGGCCGATCCGCGCAGCCTGGCCGCGGCGCGGCGGTTCGTCGGCGGGCTGTCCGCCGACGGCGGCACCGAGATCCTGTCCGCCCTCCGGATGGCCCTCGACGGCCGCTACGACGCGGCGCGGGTGCGCCAGGTGGTGCTGTTGACCGACGGCGCGGTGGGCAACGAACCCGAGGTGCTGACGGCGATCCGGCGCGGCCTCGGCGATTCGCGCCTGTTCACCATCGGCATCGGCTCGGCGCCCAACGGCTACCTGATGCGCAAGGCGGCCGAACTGGGCCACGGCACCTATACCTTCATTTCCGACGAAGCGCAGGTGGAACGCCGGATGGACCGCCTGTTCGCCAAGCTGGCGGCGCCGGTGCTGGGCGACCTGCGGGCCACCTTTTCGGTCGCCGCGCGGGCCGAGACGATGCCGACCCGACTGCCCGACCTCTACGCCGGCGAGCCGCTGCTGTTCACCGTCCGCCTGGCCGATGTCGGCGGCGGGATCAGCCTGGGCGGCTGGCGCGACGGCGCGGACTGGAGCCTGACGGTGCCGCTCGACGTCGCGCGGCCGGGCACCGGGATCGCCAAGCTGTGGGCGCGCGGCAAGATCGAATCCCTCACCGACCGCCGCCACGAGGGCGCGGCGGAAGCGGACATCCGGCGCGACGTGCTGTCGGTCGCCCTGACCCACGGGTTGGTCAGCGACGTCACCAGCCTGGTCGCGGTCGACGTCACGCCGGCCCGGCCGGCCGGCGAAAGACTGGACGGCCGGGCGGTGCCGGTCGACCTGCCGCACGGATGGAGCTTCGACAAGGTGTTCGGTCCCGCCGCGCCGACCGCGCCGGCGCCGCGGCACACCCAGGCGGCGCCGGAGCACGCCCGGACCACGGTGACCCTGGGCGGCGGCGAGGCCCTGCTGCGGGCCCGGGGGGCGACGGCGGCCGAGTTGCGGATGATCGGCGGCGGCCTGGCCCTGGCGTTCGGCGGCGCCCTGCTGCTGCTGACCCGTCGGCGGCGGATCGCGGCGTGAGACGGCGCGTCGTCCGGGGCGTCGCGGCACTGCTGGTCGCGCTCGGCCTGTGGCAACTGGCCGACGGCCTGTGGATCGCCGCCAAGGCACGGCTCGGCCAGCAGTTGATCCGCGCCGCCTGGACCGAGGGACGGGACCGGGGCACCGCGCCCCCGCCCTGGCCCTGGGCCGACACCCGGCCGGTGGCGCGCCTGGAGGTGCCGCGCCTGGGGGTGGAACTGATCGTCCTGGAGGGCGCCACCGGGCGGACCATCGCCTGGGGACCGGGCCACCAGGACGGCAGCGCCGCCCTCAACGCGCCCGGCGCGGCGGTGGTCGCCGGGCACCGCGACACCCACATGGCGTTCCTGCGCGACCTTCGGCCGGGCGACGAGATCCGCCTCACCGGGACCGACCGGCGGCGGGTCCGCTACGTCGCCGGACCCGGTCGGGTGGTGCACCGGGACCGGGTCCTGGTCCGGGTGGCGGCGGCCCGCCCGCGGCTGGTGCTGCTTACCTGCTGGCCGTTCGGCGGCGTGATGCCGGGCGGCCCGATGCGCTACGCGGTGGAGGCGCGGGCCCCGTGATCCGGCCGGAGGCCGTCACCGGACGCTTGCGCGACACGGGCCGCCGGCGCCATCATTCCGGATCTCTCAACCCTTCGACCGTCGGAGGATCGCGCCGCCCATGTCGCATCGCCACGCCGATCTCAGGCTTGACGAGGTGGTGCCC
>JANQGL010000349.1 GCA_028277325.1 Magnetospira sp. | reverse complement strand
CCCGGCTCCGGGAGTTAGGACGAAGGACATGCCGGGCATATTCGAGGACGAACGACGCCGAGCCGGGCCGATTGCGCACGAACCGAGGCTCCCAACATGATTGTCTACAGGCCCTAGTGTTCCGAATCCGAAGTTCGTATCATTATATGGCAGGCGCCTTCGAACTTCGGATCGGGACGCTAGTATATACGATATGTGCGCCGCGAGCGAGTTCCGCAACGTCCGGTCTGCGGAGACGACTGGCGCAGGGAAGCGGACCGGGGCCGTCGGAGAGGGCGCCGGCCTGCCCCGGGCCATGACCCTCGGGGTCCGCCAAGGTGGGATTTTTTCCTGGGGAAAAAACGGCGGCCGCGTTTGGCGACCGGGGGCCGTTCGTGAAATGGTAGGCCTGCCATGCCGCATGCCGATTTCGTCCACCTGCGGGTCCACACCGCCTATTCGCTCTCCGAGGGGGCGATCAGGGTCAAGGATCTGGCCGCCCTGTGCCGCGACCGCCGGATGCCGGCGATGGCGGTCACCGACACCGACAACCTGTTCGGCGCGATGGAGGTCTCGGGGGCCCTGGCCGGGGCCGGGGTGCAGCCGATCATCGGCTGCCAGCTCGGACTCGGCCGCGCGGCGCCGTCGACCGGGCCGCGCGGCCCGGCGGCACCGCCGCCGTCCGAGCCGCTGGTCCTGATGTGCCGCGACGCCGCCGGCTACGGCAATCTCATCAAGCTGGCCAGCCGGGCGTTCCTGGGCACCGAGCCGGGCCGGCCGCCGCAGGTCGACCTGGCCGACCTGGACTCCCGGGCCGAGGGCCTGATCTGCCTCACCGGCGGCGCCGAAGGGCCGCTCGGGCGGCGACTCGCCGAAGGCCGGACGGAGGACGCGGAAACCCTGCTGCTGCGTCTCAAGGCGGCGTTCGGCGATCGCCTCTACGTGGAACTGCAGCGCCACGGAATGGACGCCGAGCGGCAGGTGGAACCGGGCCTGCTCGACCTCGCCTACCGCCATGCCGTGCCCCTGGTGGCGACCAACGACGTCTATTTCGCCGACGCCGACATGTACGAGGCGCACGACGCCCTGCTGTGCATCGCCGAGGGGACCACCCTGTCGAACGGCGAGCGCCGCCGCCTGACCCCGGAGCACCGGTTCAAGACGGCGGCCGAGATGCGGACCCTGTTCGCCGACCTGCCGGAGGCGGTGGACAACAGCCTCACGATCGCCCGTCGCTGCGCCTTCATGGTCGAGAAGATCAAGCCGATCCTGCCGCCCTACCACGGCGAGGAGGGCGGCGACGAGGCGGCCGAACTGCGTGCCCAGGCGGCCGAGGGGCTGGAGGCGCGGCTCGCCGCGGCCGTCGATCCGGCGGCGGCCGACCCGGCGGAGCGCGACCGCCTGGCCAAGCCCTACCGGGAGCGCCTCGACTACGAGCTGGACGTCATCGCCCAGATGGGCTTCCCCGGCTACTTCCTGATCGTCGCCGACTTCATCAAGTGGGCCAAGGCGCGCGGCATCCCGGTCGGCCCGGGGCGCGGCTCGGGGGCCGGCTCGGTGGTCGCCTGGGCGCTGACCATCACCGACCTCGACCCGCTGCGGTTCGGGCTGCTGTTCGAGCGCTTCCTGAACCCCGAGCGGGTGTCGATGCCCGACTTCGACGTCGACTTCTGCCAGGACCGCCGCGACGAGGTGATCCGCTACGTGCAGGACAAGTACGGCCACGACAGGGTGGCGCAGATCATCACCTTCGGGAAGCTGCAGGCGCGCGCCGTGCTGCGCGACGTCGGCCGGGTGCTGGAGATGCCTTACGGGCAGGTGGACCGGATCTGCAAGCTGGTGCCCAACAACCCGGCGAAACCGGTGACCCTGGGCCAGGCCATCGAGTCCGAGGAGCCGCTGCGGGCGATGATCGCCGCCGACGAGACGGTGGCCGCCCTCACCGAGACGGCGCTGAAGCTGGAGGGGCTGTACCGCCACGCCTCGACCCACGCCGCCGGGGTGGTGATCGGCGACCGGCCGCTGGACGACCTGGTGCCGCTGTACCGCGATCCGCGCTCCGACATGCCGGTCACCCAGTTCAACATGAAGCACGTGGAGAACGCCGGGCTGGTGAAGTTCGACTTCCTGGGCCTCAAGACCCTGACCGTGCTGGCGCGCGCCGTCGACCTGATCGCCGAGACCGGGACCCGGATCGACCTGTCGGCCCTGCCGCTCGACGACCGGCCCACCTTCGCGCTTCTGGGGCGGGCCGAGACCCAGGGCGTGTTCCAGCTGGAAAGCGCCGGCATGCGCGACGTGCTGAAGGGCCTGAAGCCGGACAGCCTGGAGGACATCATCGCCGTCGTCGCCCTGTACCGCCCGGGGCCGATGGACAACATCCCCAGCTACATCAAGCGCAAGCACGGCCAGGAAGAGCCCGACTCCCTGTACCCGACCCTGGAGGGCATCCTGTCGGAGACCTACGGCATCATCATCTATCAGGAACAGGTGATGCAGATCGCCCAGGAACTGGCCGGCTACAGCCTCGGCGCGGCCGACCTGCTGCGCCGCGCCATGGGCAAGAAGATCGCCGAGGAGATGGAGAAGCAGCGCAAGGTCTTCGTCGACGGCGCGGTGGCGCGCAGCGTCCCGGAAGCCAAGGCCTCCGAGATTTTCGACCTGGTCGCCAAGTTCGCCTCCTACGGCTTCAACAAGTCGCACGCCGCGGCCTACGCCATGGTCGCCTACCAGACCGCCTATCTGAAGGCCAACCATCCGACCGAGTTCCTGGCCGCGTCGATGACCTTCGACCTCAACCACACCGACAAGCTGAACGCCTTCCGCCAGGAACTGGCCCGTCTCCGCATCGATCTCCGGCCGCCGGACATCAACGCGTCCGATGTCACCTTCACCGTGGAACGCGACCCCGACGGCACCTCCGCCGTGCGCTACGCCCTGGCGGCGATCAAGAACGTGGGGGCCGAGGCGATGCGCGCCGTGGTCCGCGAGCGGCAGGCGAACGGGCCGTTCGAGGACGTGGTCGACGTCTTCGAGCGCCTGGACGTCCGCGCGGTCAACAAACGGCAACTGGAGAACCTGATCCGGGCCGGCGCCTTCGACCGCCTGGAGCCCAACCGCAAGCGCCTGTTCGACGGCCTGGAAAGCCTGGTCCGGCAGGCCGCGGCGGCGGCCCAGGACCGCGAGAGCAACCAGCTGGGCATGTTCGGCGGCGGCGGGATGGCGGCCAACCGGCCGCGCCTCCCCGAGGGGCCGGACTGGCCGCCCATGGACAGACTCAAGGAGGAGTTCGACGCCATCGGCTTCTACCTCTCGGCGCATCCGCTGGACGTCCATGCCAAGGCGCTGGCCCGCCTGGAGGTGACGGCGAGCGCGCACCTGACGGAGTCCGGGCGCTCCGGGCCGGTGAAGCTGGCCGGCACCGTGGTCGCCAGGAAGGAGCGCACCTCCCAGAAGACCCGCAACCGCTATGCCTTCGTGACCCTGTCCGACGCCTCCGGGACCTTCGACGTGACCCTGTTCTCCGAGACCCTGGCCCAGTGCCGCGACATCCTGGAGCCCGGCAATTCCCTGTTCATCCGCGCCACCGCCGAATTCGACAACGACCGCCTGCGGCTCACCGCCGGGGCGGTGGAACGTCTCGACGAGGTGGTGGCGCGCACCGACGCCGGGTTGCGGGTCCGGTTCGACGGCACCGCCGCGCTGGCCGGCCTCAAGAGCCTGCTCGACGCGGAGCGGCCGGGGCGCGGCGAGATCCGCCTGGTGTCGCGCATCGACGCCGCCAAGGAGGTGGAGTTCCGGCTGCGCGAACGGTTCGCGGTGTCGCCCTCCCTGGTCCAGACCCTGCAGACCCTGCCCGGGGTGATCGACGTCCGGGAGGTGTGAGTCCGGTCGTCGCGACGGTCGAGGGAGGCCCTTGCGAGACGCCGGCGGACCGACGCCGAAGCCGCGCCATCCTGTCGGGTTCCCGACATTCGGCGGGGAACCGTGGCGTCGCGAAAGCCCGGTTTTCCAGGTGGCTCGCGGATGGACCGATTCTTGCTTGCCTGTCCGTGAAACCGCCCGCGACAGGCAAGCAGGGACCGAGCCATGACCGATTTCGACGATCTCCTTTCCGGCGTGGCGAGCGGCCGCGTGGTGCCCTATCTCGGCCCGGGCGCCCTGGCCGACGTCGTCGAGGCCGGCGGCGATGTCCCGATCCCGGCCGACTCCGACAGCCTGATCCTGGCCATGAACGGCGGCAGGCCGATGGCGCCGCGCCTGATGTACGAGTTCCCGCGCGCCGCCATGAACCAGGAACTGAAGAAGGGGCGCGCCTTCCTCACCCGCTTCCTGACCGACCTCTACGGCAACCGGACCTGGACCCGCGGCCGCCTGCACGACTGGCTGGCCCGGGTCCGGCCGCCCTACGTGATCGACATCAACCGCGACACCCAGCTTCAGGACAGCCACGCCGACCGGCCGCACCTGCTGGTGCGCGGCACGGCGCGCCTCGGTGGCTCCGATTACCGGTTCCGCATTCACAAGTACGACGGAACGGCCTATGGCGAGATCGACCACGCGGAGGCCGATCCGGAC
>JANQGL010000336.1 GCA_028277325.1 Magnetospira sp. | reverse complement strand
CCTGCGGCGCCGCATCGGCCGCCGGCTCCGGCGCGGCGGCCTGCTCCTGCGCCTCGGCACCGCTGACGGTGACCACCGCGCGATCCAGGTCGGCCACCCCCTCGACGATGTCGCCGACCCGCAGGGTGAGCATCAGGCCGGCCGCGAAAATCGTCAGCGGCAGCAGCCTGGGCTTAGGAAAAGCATATTTTTTCAAAGCGCTGGCCATGGACACACGCTCTCCTACTTGACCGACTGGAGCGCTTTGAAAAGCTCCAGCTCGGCTTCCGAGCGGACCGGATCGGCGCCCCCCTCCCCGGTGGCCGCCTCCGCCGCCGGCACCTCCTTGCGGGCCGCGCGGAGCGTCGACTCGAGGCGATCGGCCACGGTGTCGCCGCGTTCGATCAGGAACACCAGATCGTCGCGCAGGCTTTCCGCCTTCTGAATCCGCTCGTCGATCTTCTTGCCCAGATCCTCGGCCGACCGCTTCAACTGCCGCACCCCGTCGTCGGCCCGCGCCGTGGCGCCGGCGAACTCGGCCGCCAGGCGCTCCAGCTCGTCGCGGTCCTGGCGCAGCAGGGCCAGCCGCCGGTTGAGGGAGATGGCATAGCCGATCATGGCCACCAGCAATCCCGCGACGACGATGTCAATCAGCAGCGACAACGGCACGGTCAGCCCTTCTCCTTTCGCAGCCGCCCCTGGATCTTGATCGCGATCCGGTCGCCCTTGCGACCCATCTTGCCACGATACAGCGGAATGTCGCCGCACAGAAGCGCCACGTCGGACTCCGGCGTCGCGCTCAGCATGATCCGCGAGCCGACCTTGAGATCGAACACCTCCGACAGCCGCATGACCTGGGTGTCGAGGACCGCGTTCAGGTCGAGGTCGGTCATCCACAGCTCCTCGGCCAGGTGGGTCTCCCAGATCGAGTCGCGGCCGAACTTCTCGCCGAGGAACATCTGCAGCAGCAGCTCGCGCACCGGCTCCAGGGTCGCGTAGGGCAGGAGCAGCTCCAGGCGGCCGCCGCGATCCTCCATGTCGATGCGCAGCTTGGCCACGATGGCCGCGTTGGACGGGCGGGAAATGGTCGCGAAGCGCGGGTTGGTCTCCAGGCGGTCGAACCGGAAGGTGACCGGGCTCAACGGCTCGAAGGCCGCCGACAGATCGCCCAGCATCACGTGGATCATGCGCTCGACCAGATTGCGCTCGATCGTGGTGTAGGGCCGGCCCTCGATCCGCATCGCCGCGGTGCCCCGGCGGCCGCCCAGCAGCACGTCGACGATCGAGTAGATCAGCGACGAATCCACCGTGATCAACCCGAAGTTGTCCCACTCCTCGGCCTTGAACACCGACAGCATGGCGGGCAGCGGGATGGAGTTCAGGTAATCGCCGAACCGCAGCGACACGATGTTGTCGAGCGACACCTCCACGTTGTCCGAGGTGAAGTTGCGCAGGCTGGTCGACATCATGCGCACCAGACGGTCGAACACGACCTCCAGCATCGGCAGGCGTTCGTAGGACACCAGGGCGCTGTTGAGGATCGCCTGGATGCCCGACTTGCCGTCGCCCTCGTCGTGGTCCTCGTCGAACCCGAGCAGGCTGTCGATTTCGTCCTGGTTGAGGACCCGGGTCGACTCGTGACCGCCCATGGCGACCTCGGTGGACGCGTCGTCGCCGCCCCCGACGCCGATCATGGCCTCCCACTCGGCGGCCAGTTCGTCGGCGTCGTCGCCCTCGCCGGCTTCGTCCTCGCCGGCCAGCGCGGCCTCCCATTGCGCCGCCAGGTCGTCGTCGTCGGCCGGACTCACCATCGCACCATCCCGTTCCGTTCCGGGCCCCGAGCGGCCCATGGACTTATTCTAAATCGGTACCGGCTATTGAACCAGTATCTCCTTGAACAGCACACCGCTCACGGCCGCCGGCTCGACCGCCGCGTTGACCCGGGTCAGCAGCTCCTCGCGCAGCCGGTACATGCCGGCCGACCCCTGCAGGTCCTCGATCCGCAGCTCGCGCAGGTAGGTCTGGAAATTGTCGATCACCCGCGGCATCACCGCCTCGACGCGCTGCTGGTCGGCCAGGCTCGGCACCTCCAGGCTGATCCGGATCTTGAGGAACTGCGACCGCCGGCCGCCGGTGTTGAGGTTGACCAGGAGCTCCGGCAGATCGAAGAACACCGCGTTCTCGACCGGCGTCGCGGCGTCGGCCGCCGTGTCGCCGTCCGCCGCCTCCTCGGGCGGCGCCCCGGCGATCATCTCCACCACCGGGTCCAGCAAGCCGGTGAAATAGGCCGCCGCGCCGCCGCCCAGCAGCAGGAGCAGGGGCAGCACGATGAGGATCAGCTTTTTCTTGCCGCCGCCCTTTCCGTCGTCGGAAACCACCACGCCGTCGTCATCGTCGTCGTCGAGATCGTCGTCCGCCATTCCGGATCAACCCTTCGATGCCAGCACGAATGCCATCATGGCATATCCCTTCAGATAATCTATGTGCAACCGGTTAACAACTGGTTTGCGCAAACGCAACCCGCCCTGCGGCGTCCGGCGCCGGGCAACATGTGCCCGGCAGTCGCTACCGCCGCCGGCCCTTTCCGACCCGGCACCGTCCAAAAACCGCTATGTCTTTCAACGAGCTGAAGCCTGGCACGGCAGGTGCATACCATCTCGCAGGCTTGAACCGGAAGACGGACCCGAAGAATGGAAACCACGTCCTACATCATGTTGTCGCGACAAGGCGCCCTGCGCCGCCAGATGACCGCCGTGGCGAACAACCTCGCCAACATGAACACCAACGGCTTCCGGGGCGAGCGCATGCTGTTCGTGGACCATCTGGTGCGCACCAAGGGCGGCGAGAGTCTGCTGCGCGAGAAGGTGGCCTACGTCCGCGACGTGGCGTCGTACCGGGTCCTCGACGAGGGCCCGATGCGGGAAACCGGCAATCCGCTCGATCTGGCGATCCACGGCGACGGCTACTTCGTGATCGAGACCGAACAGGGCCCGCGCTACACCCGCGACGGCCATTTCCGGCTCGACGAAACCGGGCGCCTGGTCAGCCAGGCCGGCAATCCGGTGCTCGGCCAGGGCGACGCGCCGATCTTCTTCGCGCCGTCCGACGTCGACATCCGGATCGCCCGCGACGGCACGGTGTCGGCCGACCAGGGCGACATCGGCCGGCTCAGGATCGTCTCGTTCGAGAACGAACACGCCATGCAGCGCCAGGCCGGCGCCCTGTACGACAGCGCCGACCCGCCGGTCGACGTCGACGGCCCGGACGTGGTGCAGGGCATGGTGGAAGGCTCCAACGTGCAGCCGATCCTGGAAATGGTCCGCATGATCGACATCCACCGCGCCTATCAGAGTTCCAAGCGCTTCGTCGACAAGGAAGACGAGCGGATCAAGAAACTCGGCGCCGCCCTCGTCGGCCAGGTCGCGTGACGGAAGGAGGAGAGTGAACCATGAGATCGCTTTACATCGGCGCCACCGGCATGCTGGCCCAGGAGCAGAACGTGGAGGTCATCTCCAACAACATCGCCAACATGAACACCACCGGCTTCAAGCGCCGGCGGACCGAGTTCCACGATCTTCTGTACCAGAACCTGCGGCGGGTCGGATCGGCGTCCTCGGATTCCGGCACCATCGTGCCGACCGGCGTGCAGCTCGGCCTCGGCGTGAAACTGGCGGCGGTCTACCGCATCCATGGCCAGGGCAACCTGACGGCGACCGACAACGTTCTCGACCTGGCGATCCAGGGCAAGGGCTTCTTCCAGATCCTGATGCCGTCCGGCGAGACGTCCTATACCCGCGACGGCACCTTCCAGCTGTCCTCCGACGGCACCATCGTCACCCACGACGGCTATGAGCTGCAGCCCGGGATCACCATTCCCACCAACGCCACCGACGTCACCGTGAACGCCTCCGGCGAGGTGCTGGTGAAACTCGCCGGACAGACCAGCAGCCAGAACGTGGGCCGGATCCAGCTCGCGATGTTCGCCAACCCGGCCGGCCTGCAGTCGGTCGGCGACAACTACCTGCTGGAAACCACCGCCTCGGGCAATCCGACCACCGGCAACCCGGGGACCGACGGCATGGGGACGCTGCTTCAGGGGTTCCTGGAAACCTCCAACGTCAACGCGGTGGAGGAGGTCGGCAACCTGATCTCCGCGCAGCGGGCCTACGAAATGAACTCCAAGGTGATCTCCACGTCCGACGAGATGATGGGCACGATCACCCAGCTCAGGTAAAGGAGGAGGCGGACCCATGACCCGAATCCGGCTTGTCACCCTGCTGCTGGGCCTGACCGGCCTTGTCTTCCCGGCCGCGGCGGCCAGCCTCAACACCCGCGTGGTGGTCGAGGACGCGGTGGTCCGCATCGGCGACATCTGGACCGACGCCGGCCGGCGGGCCGACGCCGTGGTCGGCTACGCGCCGGCGCCCGGCGAACAGGCGGTGCTCGACACCCGCTGGCTGCGCCACGTGGCGCGCGCCTACGAGGTCGACTGGACCCCCGCCTCGGGCTACGAGCAGGCCATCGTGGTGCGGGCCAGCTACGAGGTGGGCCGCGCGGAGGTGACGGCAAGGATCGTCGACGAGC
>JANQGL010000150.1 GCA_028277325.1 Magnetospira sp. | reverse complement strand
GACCTGAAGAAGGCCGAGGGCATGTATCGTCGGCTGGCCGAGGCCAATCCGTCGCTGCCCGACGTGATGGGTGAGCTGGGCAACCTCTATTACTATCAGCAGCGGTTCGAGCTCGCCGCCGATGCCTACTTCCAGACCGGTCGCCGGCTGCTCGACGCCGGCCGGCCGGCTCAGGCGTCGACCATGGTCGCCGCCCTGCAGCGGATGGACCCGGAAAAGGCCGAGGAACTGCGCGACCTGATCATGACGCAGGGCCGCTAAAAAAAACACGTGCCGCACGGCGCCGCGCCTCCGGGCGCGGCGCCGTGCCCGCGGAAAGAGGCGCCGATGCAACAGTCCCATACACCGAAGTTCCTGACCAGGCGCCTGCGCAGCCTGGAGCAACACCTGCGCAGCGAGAACCCGGCCCTGGTGGAACTCCTGCCCACCTATTACCGGCTCGACAAGATGCTCCAGAAAATGGGATTCCTCGACGAGGACTCGTCGCTGGCGACGCGCATCTCGTGGTGGCCGGTGATTGCCGTGCTCGGCACCTTTTCCTCGGGCAAGTCCACCTTCATCAACGCCTACATCGGCGACCGGCTGCAGGAGACGGGCAACCAGGCGGTCGACGACAAGTTCACGGTGATCTGCTATCGGGCCCGGGGCACCGGCCGCGATCTGACCCTCCCCGGGACGGCGCTCGACGCCGACCCGCGGTTCCCGTTCTTCCGGATCAGCAGCGAGATCGAGAAGGTGCACGAGGGCGAAGGCAAGCACATCGAATCCTACCTGCAGCTCAAGACCACCTCGCTGCCCAACATCCGCGGCAAGATCATCATCGACTCGCCGGGATTCGACGCCGACGACCAGCGTCGCTCGACCCTGCGCATCGCCGACCACATTCTGAACCTGTCGGACCTGGTGCTGGTGTTCTTCGATGCCCGGCATCCGGAGCCGGGGGCCATGCAGGACACCTTGAAGCACCTGGTGACCCGGACCCTGCACCGCACCGATTCCACCAAGTTCCTCTACATCCTGAACCAGATCGACACCACCGCGCGGGAAGACAATCCGGAAGCGGTGGTCGGCGCCTGGCAGCGCGCCATCGCCCAGGCCGGACTGACCGGCGGACGGTTCTACACCATCTACAACGACCAGGCCGCCGTGCCGTTCACCGACGAGGCGGTGAAAAAACGCTTCGAGGCCAAGCGCGACGCCGACATGGGGCTGATCCTGGGCCGCATGGGCGAGGTGGAGGTGCAGCGCGCCTATCGGCTCATCGGCGCGTTCGAGGCGGTGCTCAACGAAATCGAGGGCGAGTACATCCCGACCCTGCGCAAGGCCATCGCCCGGTGGCGGCGCCGCGTGTTGATCGCCGACGCGGTGGCGACGGCGTTCCTGCTGGCCGCCGCCATCGCCCTGGTGATCGCCAACGGCTGGCTCCCGGGGCCGGAGGACTCGCCGGTCGCCTGGATGGCGGCGCGGTCCGATCAGATCCTGATCGGCCTCGGAGTCCTGGTGGCGACCGGGGCCACCCTCCATTTCGCGCTGCGCAGCATCTTCGGCGCCCGGATCGCCTCGAAGTTGCCGGAAACGGTCGGCCAGATGGAACTGGGCATGCGGCGGGCGTTCCGCAGGAACACCGGCTTCGGGGCCGGCATCATCGGCCGCCAGCCGGCCGGCTGGGGCCGCCGGGCGATGCGCAAGTTCCAGGCGCTGCGGGAGACCGCGGCCCTGCACGTGCAAAGACTGAACGACTGCTACGCGGATCCGTCGGGACGGCGCGCCGAGGGGGCGCCGGACGACGCATAGTCCGCCATCGAACGGACGGAAAACCAAACGGTATCGTGTTCCGGGGGCCGGCGCCCGGCAAGGCCGTGATCCAACGCGGCGCCCGTCTCCGTGAAAGGTTCCAGGGGAGCAACTTTATGGCACATGTGGTGATTATCGGGGCCGGAGTCGGCGGCATGCCGATGGCCTACGAAATGCGCGAGGCCCTGCGCAAGGAAGGCAGGGTGACCGTGATCGGCAACGGTCCGGAGTTCCAGTTCACGCCGTCGAACCCGTGGGTCCTGGTGGGCTGGCGCAAGCGGTCGGACATCGTGATTCCGGTGGAGAGGTACCTCAACAAGAAGAACATCGATTTCATTCCGGTGCCGGCCGCCAGGGTGCGCCCGGACGACAACCAGATCGACCTCGCCGACGGGCGGGTGGTCGACTACGATTTCCTGATCGTCGCCTCGGGGCCGCATCTGGCGTTCGAGGAGGTGGAGGGCCTGGGACCCGACGGCTTCACCCAGTCGGTCTGCCACGTGGACCACGCGGTCAAGGGCTACGAGAAGTGGGAAGCCTTCTGCAAGGACCCGGGACCGATCGTGGTCGGCGCGGTGCAGGGGGCGTCCTGCTACGGCCCGGCCTACGAAATGGCGATGATCATGGACACCGACCTCAGGCGGCGGCGCATCCGCGACAGGGTGCCGATGACCTTCGTCACCGCGGAGCCCTACATCGGCCACCTGGGCCTGGGCGGGGTCGGCGATTCCAAGGGCATCCTGGAATCCGAGATGCGCGGCACGCACATCCGGTGGATCTGCAACGCCCGGGTCGACAGGGTCGAGGACGGGGTCATGCACGTCACCGAGCATGACGAGGACGGCAACGAGAAGAAGAAGCACGCGTTGCCGTTCAAGTTCTCGATGATGCTGCCGGCGTTCAAGGGCATCCCGGCCGTCCAGGACATCGAGGGCCTGGTCAATCCGCGCGGCTTCGTGACGGTGACCAGCCACCAGCACAACGCCAGGTACCCGAACGTCTACGCGGTCGGCGTCATCGTCGCCATCCCGCCGGTCGAGGCCTGCCCGCTGCCGGTCGGCGCGCCGAAGACCGGCTACATGATCGAGACCATGGTCACCGCCACGGCACACAACATCCGCAACGTGATCGACGGCAAGGCGCCGGACCAGGAGGCGACCTGGAACGCCATCTGCCTGGCCGACTTCGGCGACCGCGGCGCCGCCTTCGTGGCGCTGCCGCAGATCCCGCCGCGCAACGTCAACTGGTTCTCGGGCGGCCGCTGGGTCCACCTGGCCAAGGTGGCGTTCGAGAAGTACTTCCTGCGCAAGCTGCGCAAGGGCACCTCCGAGCCGGTCTACGAGAAGTACCTGCTCAAGGCGCTCGGGATCGCCAAGCTGAAGGACCGCTTCACCCAGCCGACGGTGCACGACTGATCGTCGCCGTCGAGGCATGGGACAGAACAACAAGGACGCCGCACCGTCGGTGTCCTTGTTTCGTCAATGCGTCCGCCTCGGCAGCCCGGGGCGGTCTTACCGCAGGTTGCGCAGGTTGCCGGGGCCGTAGAACGGCCGGAACGCGAACATGTTGAGGGCGTCCGGGTCGACCGTGACCTGCACCGCGTGGACGTCCGACGCGCCGAACACCTGCAGCCGGATCATGTTGTCGAGGCGGCTGCCGCTGCGCCCCTTGAACGGCTGGTCGACCACCAGGATGTGGGAGTCGCCGTGGATCAGCAGGACCGGCTTGGCGAACGCCTCGGCCGCCGCGACGAGGGCCGCGTAGGTCCGCTTGAATCCGTTCTCGCCGCCGAACCTGCCGTTCGGGGCGTCGACCCACATGTCGGCCTGCATGGCCAGCACCACCGCCTTGGCGCCGGCCGTCCCGGCCTCGGCGAAGGTGTCGGCGATCCACGCCAGGTTGGCGGCGTCGCGGGCGAAGAACTCGGCCGCCGCGTTCGGGTCGCGGGTTTCGAAATTGTTGTTGGAGCCGACCACGTGGAGGGTCGCGAACATCACCTCGTTGTGCATCCAGCGGGCGTTCTCGACCATGTCGGCGAACTCGGACACGTCGGCCTGACGGGTCAACCGGATCGGCGCCTGACCCAGGCTCATGGCGGTCGGGAAGAACATCTCGCGCACCTTGGCGAGGCGTTCCAGGGGATCCATCGACCCGGCCGCCTCGCGGTGGCAGTCGGTCCACTCGTTGTCGCCGGGGGTCAGGACGACGGCGCCGGTGAAGCTGTCGAAATAGGCCTTCTGGCGCGCCAGAATCGCGTCGGAGCACGGCGCACTGCCGCTCTTGATGTCGCCGACGTGGATGGCGAAATCGGGATTCGACTGGTTGATCGCCTCGATCAGCCGCACATAGGGCGGATGGACGTCGGCCGTTTTCACGTAGGGCATGTCGCCGAGCGCCATGAAGGTGAACGGCTCGGCGGCGGCCGGCGTGGCGACGGCGGCGCCCAGGATCATGACGGCGGCGATCGTTCTGCGCAGCGGCATCGGTCGGGTCTCCTCAGGATGGACGGAACCCTACAGGCCCTAGTGTGGTGGATTCGAAGTTCGCGATATTATTCGGGGCAGAGTCCATGGCGAACTTCGACTCCGAAACCACACCAGACTCAATAGGTTACCTAGTGCCCTTGTCGAATCCGAAGTTCGAAAGCGCCTGCCATATAATGATACGAACTTCGGATTCGGGACACTAGAAGTCCGCGGGGTCACCCGGATGGCGGCGCGACGACATTTCGATGACACCGTCGGGCCGCCGCCAGCTGCCGCCGTTGGGGCGCGGCAGCAGGCCGTAGCCCGCCGCCGCGCGGGCCGGCCTGGCGACTTTCAGGGGCGATCCCGCGTAGAGCTGCTTGCCGGCCTCGATCAACAGAACCCCGGACAGGCCCTGGAACCAGCGGTCGCCGATGTTCTCCCAGGCGCTGGCCCAGGACAGGGCGAACCGCCAGCGGAACGGCGGCACGTAGAGCGCGTGCTCGGTGCGGATCGGCGTGAACAGGCATTCGCGCAGCAGGCGCGACACCTGGCGCGACGAATAGGGCTGGCCGTGGCCGAACGGGGTGTGCTCGGTCTGGCTCCACAGGCTCGGGCGGTGCGGCACCACGATGATCAGGCGGCCGCCGTCGGCCATCACCCGCCAGATCTCGCGCAGCAGCTCGCGCACCCGTTCCGAGCCTTCCAGGCCGTGCGCGAGAAGGACCCGGTCCATCGACAGGTCCGGGAACGGCAGTTCGGTCTCCTCGGTCAGGACGCTCAGGTTCTGGTCCTCGGCCGGCCAGTGCAGCACCCCCTGCGGGGCCGGCATGGCGGCCAGGGTGCGGTCCGCCTCGCCCCGGAACGGGCCCAGGTAGGGGGGCGCGAACCCGACCCCGAGCAGCCGCTGACCGGTCACGTCGGGCCACATGCGGCGCAACCGGCTGCGCAACGCCCGGCGGGCGACCCGCCCCAGGACGCCGGCATAGAAATCCCGCAGTTCCACCACGTCGCACCACATGCGCCGACCCTATACCAAAACCGAGCGTCCGGCATCCAGCGCGGATATCACGGATCGGTGTGTTGTGCGGCGCCCGGTTGCGGGTACACTCGGCGCCGAGGGAGGCGCCCATGAACGGCATGGAAATCATCCAGATCCCGGTTCTGTCCGACAACTACGTCCACCTGATCCGGGATTCGGCGACCGGCACCACGGCGGCGGTCGACCCGGCGGTCGCGCAGCCGGTGCTGTCGGTGCTCAACGAGCGCGACTGGGGACTCGACTACGTCCTGTGCACCCACCACCACCACGACCACGTGGGCGGCAACGCCGACCTCAAGATGGTGACCCGGTGCCAGGTGGTCGGCGCGGCGGCGGATGCGGAGCGGATTCCGGGACTCGACATCGGCCTGCGCCACGGCGACGGGTTCCCCCTCGGCCAGCTCGGCGCCACCGTCATCGAGGTGCCGGGACACACGGTCGGGCACATCGCGTTCTGGTTCCCGGAGGCCGAGGCCCTGTTCTGCGGCGATACCCTGTTCGGGCTCGGCTGCGGGCGCCTGTTCGAGGGCACGCCGGCCCAGATGTGGGCGTCGCTGCTGCGCCTGCGCGCCCTGCCGGACACCGCCCAGGTGTTCTGCGCCCACGAATACACCGAGGCCAACGCCGCCTTCGCGCGCCGCGTCGATCCCCGGAACCGCGACCTCAAGGCGCGGGCCGAGGAGGTGTCGGCGGCGCGGCGCGCCGGCCGCTCCACGGTGCCCGTCCCCCTGGGCGTGGAAAAGCGCTGCAATCCGTTTCTCCGCGCCGACCAGCCGGCGCTGCAGGCGGCCCTCGGCATGGGCGGCCTCGATCCGGTCCGGGTGTTCGCCGACCTGCGCCGCCGAAAGGACGTCTTTTGATGATGCAGTTGTTCTACTCCCCCACCTCCCCCTATACCCGCAAGGTGGTGGTCACGGCCTACGAAACCGGGCTGATCGACCGCATGACCTTCGTCACCACCCAGGCCAACGTGGCGGAGTCGCCGGTCACCGAGGTCAATCCCCTGGGAAAGGTGCCGACCCTGATCCTGGACGGCGGCGAGGTGCTCTACGATTCGCCGGTCATCTGCGAATACCTGGACGGCCTGCACGACGGCATCCCGCTGTTTCCGCGGGCCGGCGGCAGCCGCTGGACGGCCCTGCGGCGTCAGGCGCTGGGCGACGGCATCATGGACGCGGCGGTGGCCAGGCGGATCGAAGGCCTGCGGCCGGAAGGCCAGCGCTCGGCCGACCTGATGGGCCGGCAGGCCGAGAAGATCGAGCGCGCGCTCGACGTGCTGGAGGACGAGGTGGCGGAGTTCGAGGCCGAGATCACGATCGGCCAGATCGCCGTCGCCTGCGCCCTCGGCTACCTGGACCTGCGGTTCCCGAACGTCTGCTGGAGCACCGGTCGGCCGGACCTGGGCGATTGGTACGCCGGGTTCTGCAAGCGCCGCTCCATGCGGGCCAGCGCCCACCCGGACCCGTCATGAGCCCCGAAACTCCGGCCGCCGAGGTGATCGCCGGGCTCGACCTGCGGCCGCACCCCGAGGGCGGCCACTACCGGGAGATCCACCGCGCGGCGGCCCCCGGCGGCGGCCGGTCGCCCCTCACCGCGATCTATTTCCTGCTCGCCGAGGGCGAATGCTCGCATTGGCACCGGGTGGACGCCACCGAGATCTGGGCCCATCACGCCGGGGCGCCGGTGGCGCTGTCGGTCGCCGAGGCCGGCCGGCCGGTCGTCATGCATCGCCTGGGGACCGACCTGGCGGCCGGCGAACGGCCGCAGGCGGTGGTGCCGCCGTTCGCCTGGCAGTCGGCGCGCAGCCTCGGGGCGTGGGGCCTGGTCGGCTGTTACGTGGCCCCGGGGTTCGACTTCGCGGGATTCGAGATGGCGCCGCC
>JANQGL010000138.1 GCA_028277325.1 Magnetospira sp. | reverse complement strand
CAACGAGGAGGCGGTGGCGCGCGCCGCCGCCGCCTCGGAGATTCCGCTGATCTCGGCGGTCGGCCACGAAACCGACACCACCCTGATCGACCTGGCGGCCGATCTGCGCGCCCCGACGCCGACCGCGGCGGCCGAGCTGGCGGTGCCGGTGCGCGGCGAACTGCTGGCCCAGGTCCGCGACCTGGACGGCCGCCTGATCGGCGCCACCGCCCGATTCCTGGCGCGCAACGACGACCGGCTGGCCAGCCTGGCGCGCGGACTGCCCGATCCGCGGCGGCGGCTCGACGAGCTGACCCAGCGGCTCGACGACCGGGCCGAGCGGCTGGACAACGGGCTCGCCAACTGGCTCGACCGGCGGCGCGCCCTGCTCGATCTGTGGTCGGGGCGCCTGCCCGATCCGCGGCCGCGACTCGCCGAGGCGGCGACCCGCCTGGACGCCGAATCCCGCGCCTTCGACCGGGTCGGCCGGACCCTGCTGCGCGAGCCGGCCACCTGGCTGGAGCACTTGGGACGGCTGCTGGAAAGCTATTCCTACCGGCGGGTGCTGGAGCGCGGTTTCGCCGTGGTCCGCGACGCCGGCGGACGGCCGGTCACGGCGGCGGCCGGGGTGCGGCCGGGCCGCGCGCTGACACTGACCTTCCAGGACGCCGACCTTCCGGTGGTGGCGACCGGCGGCCCGCCGCCGAAGGCGCCGTCTCGCGCGCCGCGCAAGGGCGACGGATCCCAGGGGGACTTGTTCTGATGCGCGGCGGCGTCGCGCTCCTTCTGGCGTTGCTCGTCGCGGCGACGGGTGCGCGGGCCGAATTGCGGTTCGAAGGCACCACGGCGCAGGGCGGCCTCGTGATCGGCCGCGCGGCGCCCGGCGCCCGGGTCCTGGTCGACGGACGGCCGGTCCGGGTCACCGCCGACGGCCGGTTCCTGGTCGGCTTCGGGCGCGACGCGGGGCCCGAAACGACCGTCGAGGCGGTCCTCGCCGGCGGGCGACGGGAAACCGTCGTGATCGCGGTGGCGTCCCGCGATTGGCCGGTGCAGCGCATCGACGGCCTGCCGCCGCGCAAGGTCACGCCGCCGAAGCGGGACTGGGACCGCATCCGCCGCGAGGGCGACATGATCAAGGCGGCCCGGGCCCGCGACACCGCGACGCCGTACTTCCTGTCCGGACTCCGATGGCCGCTCCGGGGCCGGATCAGCGGCGTGTTCGGCAGCCAGCGCATCCTCAACGGGGAACCGAGACGCCCGCATTCCGGGGTCGACATCGCGGCGCCGACCGGCACCCCGGTCGCCGCCTGTGCCGACGGGGTGGTGAGCCTGACCCATCCGGACATGTTCTATACCGGCATGACGGTGATGGTGGACCACGGCCACGGGCTGGCCAGCGTTTACGTCCACCTGGACAGCATCGCGGTGACCGAAGGCGAGGCGGTGGCGCGCGGCCAGGTCCTCGGGACCGTCGGGCGGACCGGGCGGGCCACCGGTCCGCACCTGCATTGGGGCCTGAGCCTGTTCGGAACCCGCCTCGACCCGCAGTCGGCGGTCGGGCCGATGGACCCGGCACCGGGCGGCAACTGACCGATCGCGTGGTGCCGGATCGGGAGCGCCTGGTCAGGCAGGCCAAGGCGGCCGGGAGCGATCTGCGCCAGAGCCATGCGCGGCTCGGCAAGAGGGCGCTGATCGCCCATTCAGCGCTACGCCCACGCCAAGCAGGACAAGCGGGCCGACTCCATGGCGAACCTCGACTCCACCATACTAAGAGTCGTCGGTCTGCGCCTTTTCCTTCAGGGCGGCGCCCAGGATGTCGCCGAGCGAGGCCCCGGAATCGGTGGAGCCGTACTGCTCCATCGCCTGCTTCTCCTCGTCGATCTCGCGCGCCTTGATGGACAGCGAGACGCGGCGCGTCTTGCTGTCGATCTGGGTCACCTTGGCGTCCACCTTCTCGCCCTCGGCGAACCGCTCGGGGCGCTGCTCGGAGCGTTCGCGGCTGAGGTCGGACTTGCGGATGAATCCGCTCAGGCCGTCCGTCACCGTGACCTCGATGCCGCCGTCGGTGATCTGGGTCACCGCGCAGGTGACCACGTCGCCGCGCTTCAGGCCGGCCACCCCGGCCGTGAACGGGTCGTCGTCGAGCTGCTTGATGCCGAGGCTGATGCGTTCCTTCTCCACGTCCACGTCGAGCACCTTGGCGGCCACGTGGTCGCCGCGCTTGAAGCCTTCCATCGCCTTCTCGCCGGACAGGTTCCAAGAGATGTCGGACATGTGGACCATGCCGTCGATGTCGCCCGGCAGGCCGACGAACAGCCCGAATTCGGTGATGTTCTTGACCTCGCCCTCGACCACGCTGCCGACCGCGAAGGACTCCAGGAACGCGCTCCACGGGTTCTCCAGGCACTGCTTGAGGCCCAGGCTGATGCGCCGCTTCTGCGGGTCCACGTCGAGGATCATCACCTCGACCTCCTGGCTGGTGGACACGATCTTGCCCGGATGGACGTTCTTCTTGGTCCAGCTCATCTCGGACACGTGGACCAGACCCTCGACCCCCGGCTCCAGTTCGACGAAGGCGCCGTAGTCGGTGATGTTGGTGACCCGTCCGGTGAACCTGGTGCCGGCCGGGTACTTGAGTTCCACGCCCTCCCAGGGGTCGGCCTCGAGCTGTTTCATGCCGAGGCTGATGCGCTGGTTGTCCGGGTTGAAGCGGATCACCTGGACGGTCACCGTCTGGCCGATCTGCAGGGCCTCCGACGGGTGGTTGATGCGCTTCCAGGCGATATCGGTGACGTGCAGCAGGCCGTCGACCCCGCCCAGGTCCACGAAGGCGCCGTAGTCGGTGATGTTCTTGACCACGCCGTCGAGGATCTGGCCTTCCTCCAGGTTGGCGATCAGCTCGGAGCGCGCCTCGGCCCGGGTTTCCTCCAGCACCGCGCGCCGCGACACCACGATGTTGCCGCGCCCGCGGTCCATCTTGAGGATCTGGAACGGCTGCGGGTTGCCCATCAGCGGGGTGATGTCGCGCACCGGGCGGATGTCCACCTGGCTGCCCGGCAGGAACGCCACGGCGCCGTTGAGATCGACCGTGAAGCCGCCCTTGACGCGCCCGAAGATGACGCCCTGCACCCGGTCGCCGGCCTCGAACGCCTTTTCGAGCTGGGTCCAGGCTTCCTCGCGGCGGGCCCGCTCGCGGCTGAGCACGACGGCGCCCTCGCGATCCTCGTAGCGCTCGACGTAGACGTCGACGCCGTCGCCGATCTTGAGCTCCAGCTCCTGGCCCGGCGCCTTGAATTCGCGGATCGGAATGCGGCCCTCGGATTTCAGGCCGACGTCGAGGGTCACGGCGTCGGAATCGACGGCGACCACGGTGCCGTGGATGACACGGCCGTCCAGGCGCTCGGACTCGCCGAAGCTCTCGGCGAGCAGGCTGTCGAAGTCTTCGGTCGGGGCCGCCTCGGCGGCAATGCTTTCACTCATGCGATCAAGGTCCTTTTCAAAGTCGTCATTTACCGGCCTGCCGGTTGTGTCCGGCGGTCTTTGGAACCTGACACGCCACACCCCGCGCCGGCGGTTCCGGCGCCGGGCGGCACGCCTTGCCCGTTATGGCGGCCGGGGCGTTACCCGGCCGCGATTTTCAGGATATGGCCCAGCGCCACCGCGAAGGCGGCATCGGCGTCCTTGTCGGTGGTATCGAGCAGGAAAGCGTCGTCGGCCGGCCTCAAGGGGGCGTCGGCGCGGGACATGTCCCGCTCGTCGCGTTCCTTCATATCCTGCAAAACGCGCGCAGGTATAGCGTCGATCCCGCGCCGCCGCAACTCCTTTAGGCGCCGTTCGGCCCGCGAATCAACGCTCGCGGTCAGGAAGATCTTGACCGGCGCGTCGCGGCAGACCACCGTCCCGATGTCGCGGCCGTCGAGCACCGCGCCGCCGTATCCCGCCGGGGGATGGTGGGCGAACGCGCGCTGGAAGGCGAGCAGGGCGGCCCGCACGCCGGGAACGGCCGAGACCTTGGACGCCGCCTGCGCCGCCTCGTCGCCGCGCAGCGCCGGGGCGTCCAGGTCGGCCGGGTCGAGGGCCCGCGCCGCCGCCTCGGCCGCCGCCGGGTCCTCGGGGTCGCCGCCAGCCGCGACCACCCTCCAGCCGGTCGCCCGGTAGAGGAGGCCGGTGTCCAGATAGGCATAGCCCAGATGCGCCGCCAGCCGGCGGGCCAGGGTGCCCTTGCCGGCCGCCGCCGGTCCGTCGATGGCGATGATCATTGGGAACCACCTTCTAGATGGCGGTCCTTGTTTTCCAAATGCCTGGCAAGGAGCATTGCCGCGCTGGGGCCTCCAACGGATACGACAGCCAATACGGCGGCTGCGAACCAATGGCCCCATATACCCACGAAAGCTGACAGTATCATTCCCGAAACCGCCACGATCAAAGCGTTACGCTGGGACCTATCCATCCGGGCTTGTGCCTTTTCGGTCATTTGCGCTTCCAGGGATTGCCGATGGCAAATCTGCGAATCCCAATTGTCGATCAACCGATTCCCCAACCCCGGAATGGTTCGATTGTAGTGTTCCAGCAACTCCGGCGGCGGCAACGATCCCTGGTAAAGGCTTAATGCTCTTACCTGCTTAATAACGAGCTGTGCGGTGGGGTCCGAAATGTCGATGCCGAGGGATTTCAATTGCTCGATAATCTCCGTCGTGACCATCGACGGGAGTTCTTTGTCGTCGTCCGAAGTTTGCGGCTCTTCTCCAGAAACATCGTGAAATATGTTGTTTCTATTTGTTTTTAATTTATCTGTATGCGTGTCTTTACTATGGTTTCTTGAAGTCACTCAAAGCTCCCCACAGATCTGCCCCCACCGCATTCAAATCCGAGCACAATGCCGCGTAATCATTCTGAAAAAAAGCGCCATTCACAAGCCTTCCCGATGCTTGAGTGGGGGGGTAAAAACTATACCCTTGACTCCAACCTGCAAGATGATTGTCGAGTTCTCCACGGCTCTGCCTTAAAGGATTGAAGCTGCCTGAAAATCCCGATCCTGCGTATTTCTTCGAAAAATCAGACATTGGTGGGCACCGTTCTTGGTTGCGGCAACAAACCCAGGTTGCTGAGGGCTCGATTAAAAGGTAGTCGGGCAGCGGCTTCAAATCAATATCAAACCCGGTTCCACTCATATGATGCCTTCTGCGGCTCCGATCCTCGCGCCCAGGCCGTTCATCAGATCGACGAAGCCGGGGAAGCTGGTGTCGATGGGGCGGCCGTCATCGATCGCCACCGGAGCCGCCGTCACCCCGCCGAGGGCCAGGAACGCCATCGCGATGCGGTGGTCCAGATCGGTGGCGATGGTCGCCCCGCCGGCCGGCGGGCGGCCGTTGCCGTGCACCCGCAGCCAGTCCTCGCCGGCTTCCAAGGCCACTCCGCAGGCGGCAAGTCCCCTCGCCATGGCGCCCAGGCGGTCGCTTTCCTTGACCCGCAGTTCGCCCAGTCCGCGCATGGCGGTCGGGCCGTCGGCGCAGGCGGCGGCGACGCAGAGGATCGGGTATTCGTCGATCATCGTCGGGGCGATCTCCGGCGGGACTTCGACCCCCTTGAGGTCGCCGCCGCGCGCCACCAGGTCGCCGACCGGCTCGCCGGCCTCGTCGCGTCGGTTCTCGAAGGCGAGATCGGCGCCCATCTCCTCCAGCACCCGGAACAGCCCGGTCCGGGTCGGGTTGAGGCCGATGCCCGGCAGTCGCACTTCGGAGCCCGGCGCGACCAGCGCCGCCACCAGGGGGAAGGCGGCCGAGGAGGGGTCGGCCGGCACCCGCACCGGGCGGCCGGTCAGTTCGGGCTGGCCGTCGACGGACACCATGCGGCCGCGGCCGGTCTCCGCCGCCGTCACCCGGGCGCCGAAATGGGCCAGCATCCGCTCCGTGTGATCGCGGGTCGGCGCCGGCTCGATCACCGTCGTCCGTCCCGGCGCGTGCAGTCCGGCCAGCAGCAGCGCCGACTTGACCTGCGCCGAGGCGACCGGCAGCCGGT
>JANQGL010000101.1 GCA_028277325.1 Magnetospira sp. | reverse complement strand
TCCTCGTTCATCGAGAAGCCGGTCGGGCCGCTGACCGTCGGCGCGTCGTTCTGGTTGATCACGTTGATCGACGCGGAGGCGGCGACCGCCGAGGTGCCGTCGAAAATCTCGTAGCTCAGGGTCGCGGTGCCGCTGAACTGCGCGTCGGGGGTGAAGGTCCAGGTTCCCCCGCCGCCGGTCACGGTGCCGTGATCGGCGCTGACGTTCTGAACCGTCAGGGTGTCGCCGTCGACGTTGGAGGCGTTGCCCAGCAGGACCGTCTGCGAAATGGTCAGCGGCGCGTCCTCGGGCACCGACAGGCTGACCGGCCCGGACACCACGACCGGGTCGTCGACCGGATCGATGGTCACCGAGACGGTGCCGGTCGCCGTGCCGCCGTTGCCGTCGGACAGGGTGTAGGTGAAGGTGTCGGTGCCGTTGAAGTCGGCATCCGGGGTGTAGGTGATCGTGTCGTCGCCGTTGAGGGTCACGGTGCCGTGTTCGGCCGTGCCCACCCCGGTGACGTCGAGGCTGTCGCCGTCGCCGTCGCTGTCGTTGCCGAGGACATTGATGGTGACCGCCGAATCCTCGTTCACGGTGGCGCTGTCGGCCGCCGCGACCGGGTCGCTGTTGACCGGACCGCCGCCACCGCCGCCGACCACGTTGCCGTCGATGTCGGTCGTCACGTCGGCGAACTGCAGGAACTCCACGTCGAGCAGGCTGTCGAGACCGTCGGATCCGGAATGCTGCACGGTCACCATGCCGAGGCCGGCGTTGAAGCCGAGGCTGTACTGCGCGAAGGCGCCGCTGAACACCGCGGTGTCGGACCCGTCGCCGCCCAGCAGCACGTCGTTGCCGGAACCGCCTTCGAGGACGTCGTCGCCGCGCATGCCGCTCAGGGTGTTGGCGCTGCCGTTGCCGGTCAGGCCGTCGTTGCCGTCGCCGCCGATCGCGTGCTCGATGTTGGTGATCGTCAGGCCGGTGCCGTCGATGCTCGACGCGCCGCCGTCCAGGGACGCCACCACGTCGCCGCCGACCGCGGCGAAGTTGGCGGTGTCGGTGCCGCCGCCGCCGTCGACGCTCTGGCGCGACGAATCGGCCGCCGCCGCCGCGGACCACTCGTTGGTGAAGTAGTAAACGTCGTCGGCCGACGCCGCGTTGCCGTAGAACGTAACCTTGAAGTCATTCAGCTTGCCGCTGTAGCCGTTGGACTTGGCGTCCTGGACGGTGAGCGTCCACGTGCCGGCCGAATTGGTGCCCCAGTGGGCGACCGTCGACAGCTGGTAGTGCAGGTTGTCGGTCGTCAGGTTGCCGTTGTAGGGCGTGTTGACCAGGGTGCTGACGGTGCCGTCCGGAGCGGTCAGCGTAATGACCAGATCGCCGGTGTGCGGATGCGTGATGTCGACCACGACCTCGATGTGCTCGACATCGACGCTGCTGCTCATGGTGAAGGTCTTGGCGACCGCGCCCCCGGTCCCGTTGGGAAGCGACGTGCCGACGTTGACCGTCCCGGTGGTGATCGACGCTTCGTTGGCGGCGGTCCGGGCGGCGCCGCCGGTGGCGAACCAGGTTTCGGCCAGCCGCACCGCCGCCAGCGCGTCGACCATGCCGAAGCCGTAGTCGTGGCTGAAAGTCATGCCGCCGCCGTTCCAGTCGGTGGCCCCGTTGGCCTGCCAGCCGCCGCTGGCCGCCTTCGGATTGAACGCGGACAGGGCAAGAATCTCCTGGACGTCGCGATAGCCCAGGTTCGGGTTGGCGTCCAGAACCAGCGCCGCCACGCCGGCCACCGCCGGCGCCGAGAACGACGTGCCGTTGATGCTCGTGTAGTCGCCGCTGCTGTAGCCGCCCGAGGTCCGGTCGGTGGTATACACCGCACTGCCCGGCGCCGAGACCAGGTTGGGGGCGCCCGGGTTGCTGTAGTAGGCGATGTCGCCGTCCTTCTCGACCGCGCCGACAGAAATCGCGAACCGCGAATTCTGGAAGTTGTGCATGTTGCTGTCGTAGTCTTTGCCGCGGTCGTTGCCGGCCGAGAAGGTCACCACCGTTCCCAACCCGCCGCGGCCGCTGGTGGCCAGCGCCTCCACCCGGCCGACCAGCAGGCTGTAGTAAGACGAGGTCGTGATGTTGTCGGCGAACGGCGTGGTGAAGCTCCACGAGTTGTTTACGACGTCCATGCCGTTCTGCAGCGCGTAGTTCAATGCGTAGTAGAACTGCGCCGAGCTGTCCGAGGAGCTGTAGCCGACGCGGTAGCCGGCGAGATCGACGCCCGGCGAGACGCCGACCGTGTTGCCGCCGCCGATGGCGGCGCCGATCACGCCCATCACCGGCGTGCCGTGCTTGTCGTCATTCAGGCTGGAAAAGGCGTCGGTGTCGAACGTGCGGGCGTCGTAATCCAGATCGGTCCGGTAGTTGGGCGCCAAATCCGGGTGATTGTAGTCGACGCCGGTGTCGACCACGCCGACCAGAACCCCGTCCCCGGTGTAGTCGTCCCACACCTCGGTGACGTTCATGTCGATGGCCGGATAGCTGTTGTTGATGATCTGCCACTGCGCATTCAGCCCGGCGTCGTCGGGAATGACCGCCGTGTTGTAGAACGCGTCCTCCGGCGCCTCGTCGAACAGCGCGCCCGGCTCGGATGCCGCCGGTGCCGCGGTCGGCGTCGCCGCCGCGGCGAGCTGCGCCGTCACCACGGCCTCCTCCGCCGCGCGATCGACGACGCTCGACGGCAGTTCGCGGTCCGCGCCGGTGCCGCGCCCGAAGGCCGGCGCGGCGTCGTCATCGCGGGACGGCCGCGAGCCGCTCGACGGCGCCGCGGCGCCGTCGCCGGACCGTTCGGACTCCTCGTCGAATCCGTCGAAGTCGGCGTCGCCGAAGGTTTCGTCGAAAACTTGATGGGCCACCGCCTCGCCCGCGCGACCGGCGCCGTCCGGCGGCCCGCCGATCGGATCGGCAAGCGCGGCCGCGGCCAAGCCGGAGGGGAGAGGCGGCAGCGATCCGGCGGCGGCCGGAGTCGCGGCCTCGACGGTCGTTTCTTCGGGAAGCTCTGCGGAAACGTCCGGGGTGGTGTCGCGGGGCTCAGTCATCGTCCAAACTCCTTGCCGATCCCATCGATCCGTCGTCCCCTGCGCGCACCGGGGGGACCGAGGGCACAAACCTTAAATCATGGTTTCCTCGAACAAAGAAAACTTACTTTCGCAGTTGCGTTCGGGCAGAAATTCGGACGACCGAATTGAAACAAGCAAACCCCAATGACGAAGCGTCGCTTCAAGATCACGGAATATATACTGTCGATCGCCGCACATGTCTTCTGGTCCGTTACACAAATTGTTCGTTCTTCTTTGTTCACAGCCTTGATGTCGGGTGCTGAACGCTGCGGCGGATGTGTGACCCGCTTGTCCCGGCGACGGGCGACCGCTCCACAGACTCTGCGCCTCTTAAGAAACGTTCAGTCATTCTTAGCGCGGTTCGCCGGTGGTCGCTATGGGCCAAAAGGATGAGTCGGAGAAACCCATACTTTCGACGGAGCCGCCAAAACCAATGCGACGTCAAGATTTAAGGGGGCGCAACCCGGGCGCGAA
>JANQGL010000419.1 GCA_028277325.1 Magnetospira sp. | reverse complement strand
GCCAGGCCCGCCTGACCGCCGACGAGGACGCCGAAACCGCGGTGATTCGACCGATCCCGCTGCACAACGACATCGCCAGCCGGGTCTCGACCACCCGCGAGACGGTGGCCCGGGTCATGAACGATTTGGCGCGCCAGGGAATCGTGGAGCGCAAAAAGGACAGCCTTGTCATCCGCGAACTGGCGCGTCTGGAGGATCTGGTCGAAAAAGTGCGCGGCGACTGATCCGACGCCGCGATCAAGCGTTTTTCCTGCGCGCCCCGCCAGGCGCAGCCACCTGTCGCCGGCAATAATACCCGGGTTGGATTCGGCGTTTAAGGGTGGTTATACTTTTTTTTAAATACACCCGGACGATTCACGGTCGGCAGATGGTCAAAACGATCCTCATCGTCGAGGACAACGAACTGAATATGCGGTTGTTTCGCGACCTTCTCGAAGCGGCCGGATATGCCACCATGAGCACCGGGGACGGGCACGAGGCGATCGTTCTGGCGCACCGGGAGAAACCGGACCTGATCCTGATGGACATCCAACTGCCGGAAATCTCCGGGTTCGAGGTCACGCGCATGCTGAAGGGAGACCCGGCACTGAACCGCATTCCGGTGGTCGCCGTCACCGCCTTCGCGATGAAGGGAGACGAGCAGCGAATCCGCGACGTCGGCTGTGACGGCTACATCGCCAAGCCCATCGAGGTGGCCGACTTCCTGCGCACGATCGCCGGTTTTTTCGAGTAGCCGGAGACCCGGATGCCCGCTCGCGTCCTCATCGTCGACGACATGATGCCCAGCGTTCGCATGCTCGCCGCGAAGCTGACGTCGGAATATTACGAGGTCCTGACGGCGACGAAGGGCGACGAGGCCCTCGAAATCGCGGTGACGCAACGCCCCGATCTGGTGTTGCTCGACGTCATGATGCCGGGAATGGACGGCTACGAGGTGTGCCGGCGGATCAAGGAAAACCCGCTGACCGCCCACATTCCGGTGGTGATGATCACCGCGCTCAGCGAGAGCGACGACCGGGTGCGCGGCCTCGAGGCCGGGGCCGACGACTTCCTCACCAAGCCGGTGGACGACCTGACCCTGTTCGCCCGCGTGCGCTCGATGGTGCGCACCAAGCAGCTGCTGGACCAGTGGCGCCTGCGCGAGGAGACGTCGCGCGAGCTGGGACTGCCGCCGACCGACGCCCTGCCCTCGTCGACCGACGGCACCAGGGCCCGCCTGGTGGTGATCGAAAGCAGCTCGATCGAGGCCCATTTCCTGGTCGAGACCCTGTCCGAGAACGGCCACGCGACGATCCTGATCCCGAGCCTCGCCGAGGCCGCCGCGTCGCCGGAACTGGCCATCGCCGACGTCATCATCGTCAGCCTCGGGGTCGAGGACGAGGACCCGTTGCGGCTGTGCTCCACCCTGCGCTCGCAGGACTCCACCCGCCACCTGCCGATCCTCCTGATCGGCGAGGAGCACGATGCGCGGCGCCTGCTGCGGGCCCTCGATCTGGGGGTCAACGACTACCTGATGCGGCCGATCGAGAGGGCCGAGTTGCTGGCCCGGGTGCGCGGCCAGGTGCGCCGCAGACGCTACCAGGAGCACCTGCGGACCAATTTCCTGCAGAATCTGGCGATGGCGGTGACCGACAGCCTGACCGGCCTGCACAACCGCAACTACCTGGACATCCACATGACGACCCTGATCCGGCGGGCCAAGTCGAGCGGCCGGCCGATGTCGCTGATGATGATGGACGTCGACCATTTCAAGACCATCAACGACACCCATGGACACCTGGCGGGCGATCAGGTTCTCAAGGAGATCGCCAAGCGCATCGGCCGCAACATGCGCGGATTCGATCTGGTGGCCCGCTACGGCGGCGAGGAATTCCTGGTCGTGATGCCGGATACCCGGGTCGACGTCGCCGCCTCGGTGGCCGAACGGCTGCGGGTGCAGATGGCGGAAATACCGGTCGAAGTGGACGGCATGCCGGAACCGCTCCCGGTCACCGTCAGCGTCGGCGTCACCACCATGAAGCCGGACGGCGAGACCAACGAGGATCTGCTGCGACGGGTCGACGCGGCGCTCTACAAGGCCAAGCGCGAGGGCCGCAACAAGGTCGTGGTGGAGGTTGCCGAGACCTGATCAGGCGGCGGCGCCGGTTGAATCCCTGTTGACGGACGGTCGGGCGTGATTTCCGGTCATCGGGACCTTGACGCGGCGTGCCGCCCCGACAACATCTGCCGTATTCGCTTCTTCGGCTTACGGTTCCCGGACATGCTCTCCGCCCTGCGCGATTTCCTCAAGCTGGAAGCCTCCAGCGGTCTGATGCTGGTGGCGATGGCGATCGTCGCCATGTTGGTCGCCAATTCCCCGCTGTCGCCGTTGTACGACAAGTTCATCGACCTGCCGGTGGCGATCCGGTTCGGCGCCTTCGAGATCGCCAAACCGCTGCTGCTGTGGATCAACGACGGCCTGATGGCGGTGTTCTTCTTCCTGGTCGGCCTGGAACTGAAGCGGGAAGTGCTGGAAGGCGAGCTCTCCGACCCCCGGCAGGTCGCCCTGCCCGCCCTCGCCGCCGTCGGCGGCATGGCGGTCCCGGCCCTGATCTACGCCGCCGTCAACTGGAACAATCCGGCCGGCCTGCAGGGTTGGGCGATTCCGGCCGCCACCGATATCGCCTTCGCCCTGGCCATTCTCGGCCTGCTGGGCAGCCGGGTGCCGATGGCCTTGCGGGTGTTCCTGGTCACCATCGCGATCTTCGACGACCTGGGGGCGATCGTCGCGATTGCCCTGTTCTACAGCGGCGACCTGTCCCTGACCGCGCTCGGCGCCGCCCTGGCCTGCCTGCCGCTGCTGTTCCTGCTCAACTGGCGGGGCGTGACCGAGTGGGCGCCCTATCTGCTGATCGGGCTGGTGATGTGGGCGGCGGTGCTGAAATCGGGGGTCCACGCGACCCTGGCCGGCGTGGTGCTGGCGATGTTCATTCCGATGCGCGAGCGCGGCGAACGGTCCCGGTCGCCGCTGAAGGACCTGGAACACGACCTGCACACCGTCGTCGCCTATTTCATCCTGCCCCTGTTCGCCTTCGCCAACGCCGGCATCCCGCTGCTCGGCCTCTCGATCGACAGCGTCCTGCATCCGGTGCCGCTGGGCGTCCTGGCCGGGCTGTTCCTGGGCAAGCAGATCGGCGTTCTCGGGTTCACCTGGGTGGGCGTCCGGGCGGGTCTCGCCCGATTGCCGGACGACATGACCTGGATGCAGGTCTACGGCGTCGCCCTGCTGTGCGGGGTCGGCTTCACGATGAGCCTGTTCATCTCGTCGCTGGCCTTCGAAAGCAGCGGCGTCAACCAGATGTTCGACGAGCGCCTGGGCATCATCATCGGCTCGCTGGTCTCGGGGCTGGCCGGCTATCTGGTGCTGCGGTTCACCCTGCCGGCGCGGACCGCGAGCCCGCAGAACGGCGGCTGACCCGCATCGCGGCGGCGCGGCGCCGGTCAGCGTCGCTCCTCACGCTTGCCGAAGCCTGCCAGGGTGCGCCAAGCGCACGCCGGGCCGTCCTACCGGGCGTCGCAGGTGGTGGCGCCGATCACGAAATCCGGGTTCCGGTAGAGAACGCAGGTGACCGGTTCCTTTGCCTCGTCCAGCCATGTCCTGGCGTAAACGATGCGGGTCACGCCTTCCTTGGTGGCCAACGCGACGGCGTCCCGGATCGACCTTATGGCGGTCAGCTTTTTGACGCGACCGCTCCAGTGGTCATAGGTTTCCGGCGACCACATCACCATGGCGCCGATCTTCCAGTCGATCCAGACGGGTCGGCGCGACAAGGTCGAAAACCCCTCGACGCCGATTGGCAGGAAGACCGTATCCGGCGGCGTGTGCTCGCGGGCCCAGGCCTGCACCGAAACGGAGTTCGCCCGGTATTCCGGATTCGGCGCCAGACCGCCCCGTTTTGCATAGGCGTACCCCGAGAACCCGAAACCAAAAACCAGGAACGCTCCGAGCAGGCCCGCCAAGGGTATCCGGTTCATCACTCTCGACAAGGGGCCACCGAGAAGAGAGGTGGCGGACATCGCATATAGCGACAGGACAACGGCGGACACCAGCACAAGCCATTCAATCCTTTGATTCATGAAAATATAAGCAAGAACCAAGGCAAACAATACCACGGGAACGACCCTGAAATACCGGTAGACGCCCATGGCCAGTCCCGCATAGATGAAAACGAGCATCAATAAATCGAGTTCGCTATCCGGAGCCGGAAGCAGCGCGACGAACACCGCAACGAGGCCAAGATAGGCCTCCCCAATGGACATTCCTCTTCTTAAACAAAAATAAGCGATCGCGCCGACCTGTATCAGGTACACATGGAACAGATCCATTCGGAAAAGCGTTCTCAAAACGGGCGATTCGCCATTTATGACGTGCACGCTCCCGGCAATCACGATCATTGAGAAAACGGCGAGCTTCTTGAGATGCTTGTCCCCCAGATTGCTGACCGAGAGCGCCAAAAGAAGCACGTTCCCGTTCAACAGGCTCACGAACGAGAGGACGGAGGCCTCCTGTTCCTTGTCGTTGCCCGCCCTGAAGGAACGGACGACCCAGAAAGCGCTCGCGATCACGAGCAGGTAGATGAGATAGGCATCCATTCGAAGCGGATACAGGTTCAGGAGCAGCCTGCTTTGCGTCACGTAGGGCAACGCAACGCCAACAACAACAACGGCCATGTATATTGAAAACAGGGACTTCATGCCTCTTGAAAAACTTTCCCTCGCCGTGTCGAGGATTGGCGCCAAGTGAAAATAGAAAAATACACCCATCAATACCAACAGGATCAGCTCGCTCGTCGTATTGTAAATATAGCTATGGTGCGGGGTGTATTCATGCAGGTAGTCACGGAAATCAAAATCGGCCACGCCCTTGGCGTCTGTTATGTTATCGATAATCCAAATCACCGTGGGAAGGGCCGGCACGAGGAACGCCGCGGACATTCTGGCGATACATTTGAACAGTCCCGCAAGGTCGTCCGTCCTCATGGCGAGGACGACCGCCAGCCCCAGTCCGATCGCCCCCCAGATCGCGGCGAAGGCGTTTATATTGAAGGCCACGCCAAGACAGAGCGCCGACACGGCATACCGGCCCTGGAACAGGAAGACCCAGGACAGCAGTATAAAAGGGATAACCACCAGGGAATGCGTTAAATAATTGACGATAATCTCGTTTCCGCCAATGGGGGATATCCCCAGCATGAACGGAAAAAACCCCAAGAGGCTCACGACCAAAGCGGCGCCTGTCCTATGGAGATTTGAACCTGATTCCGTCACGATCAGCCACAATACCAGAAATATAGAAAACTTTGTCGCAATATAAAAAGCAAAAAATACGAAATAAATATTATCCTCGTTCGCGAAAATCCGAACAAGAACCCAAAAACCGGAAACAAAATATTTCAGTGTTCCCGTGAAGAGGTCGTGCGGTCCTTCGGCACTTTGAAAATATTCCAGAACGACCGGCACGTGAAACACGTTGTTGCCTGTCGGGAAAGCGAACCCCTGCAGAAGCACCGAAAACGCCGTTGCCAGAAGAATAATCCCAAACGGGGAAACGGTTTGCAGGACGCCTCCGAAAAAGCCTTTTTTATGAAGATGCGGCGCGGCCATTCCTCAAGTCCTTCGACGAATACCCGGGAACCTCGAAAAACCATTCGCCCGTCATTCCCGCGTCCTTCGACGGGCTCAGGGGCGGGACTCCGGTTTTTTCCATGTATTCCGGATGCCCGCTTTTGCGGGCATGACGGTTTTTCGATCTGCCCTTAAATCTCTACGACCCGGCCTTCGCCCTCATATGCCGAATTCCCTGAAAAAGTCGTTGCCCTTGTCGTCGACCACGATGAAGGCCGGGAAGTCGACCACCTCGATTTTCCAGATCGCCTCCATGCCCAGGTCCGGGTAGGCGATGCAGTCCATCTTCCTGATGCAGTCCTGGGCCAGGCGCGCCGCCGGACCGCCGATGGAGCCCAGATAGAAGCCGCCGTGCGTCTTGCAGGCCTCGGTGACCGCGGCCGAGCGGTTGCCCTTGGCCAGCATCACCATGGAGCCGCCGTGGGCCTGGAACAGATCCACGTAGGAATCCATCCGCCCCGCCGTGGTCGGTCCGAACGATCCGGCGGCGTAGCCCTCGGGGGTCTTGGCCGGGCCGGCGTAATAGACCGGGTGGTTCTTGAAATAGTCGGGCAGCGGCTCTCCGGCGTCCAGTTGCTCCTTCAGCCTGGCATGCGCGATGTCGCGCGCCACCACCAGGGTGCCGGTGAGGCTGAGCCGCGTCTTCACCGGATGCCCGGACAGTTCGGCCCGCACCTCGTCCATCGGCCGGTCGAGGTCGATCCGCACCACCTCGCCGCCCAGGCCGTCGTCGGTGACCTCCGGCAGGAACCGCGCCGGGTCGCGCTCCAGGGCCTCCAGGAACACCCCCTCGGCGGTGATCCTGGCGCGGATCTGACGATCGGCCGAACAGGACACCCCGATGCCCACCGGACAGGACGCGCCGTGGCGCGGCAGGCGGATCACCCGCACGTCGTGGCAGAAGTACTTGCCGCCGAACTGGGCGCCGACGCCCAGGTCGCGGCTCATCCGAAGGATCTCCGCCTCCCAGTCCAGGTCGCGGAATCCGTGGCCGTACTCGTCGCCGCCGGTCGGCAGGGAATCCAGATAGCGGGCGCTGGCCAGCTTGGCGCATTTGAGGTTGTATTCGGCCGAGGTGCCGCCGATCACCACCGCCAGGTGATAGGGCGGGCAGGCCGCGGTGCCCAGGGTACGCAGCTTCTCGTCGATGAAGCGGACCAGCGCCTCCATGTTGAGCAGCGCCTTGGTCTGCTGGAACAGGAACGACTTGTTGGCCGAGCCGCCGCCCTTGGCCATGAACAGGAACTCGTAGGCGTCGCCCTCGGTGGCATAAAGTTCGATCTGCGCCGGCAGGTTGGTGCCGGTGTTCTTTTCGGTGAACATGTCGTGCGGCGCCACCTGGGAATAGCGCAGGTTGGCGTCGCGGTAGGTGCGTTCGATCCCCGCCGCCAGGGCGCCCATGTCGTCGCCGCCGGTCCACACCCGCTGTCCCTTCTTGCCGAGCACGATGGCGGTCCCGGTGTCCTGGCACATGGGCAGCACCCCGGCCGCCGCGATGTTGGCGTTCTTCAGCAGGTCGAGGGCCACGAAGCGGTCGTTGTCGGACGCCTCCGGGTCGTCCAGGATGGCGCGGAGCTGCGCCAGGTGCCCGGGGCGCAGAAGATGCGCGCTGTCGATCATGGCCTGGGCCGCCAGTTCGGTCAGCACCGCCGGATCGACCGTCACCACGGTCTGGCCGCCGAAGGTCGCGGTGCCGACGCCCGCGATATCGAGCCGCCGGTAGGGGGTGTCGTCGTCGCCGAGTTGCAGGATGTCGTGGGGGCTGGAACGGCTCATCGCGGCATCTCCTGAATCGGGATCGGAACGGGACGGGCGGCGTGGCGCGCCGGCTCACTTCTTGCGGAAGGTATCGAGGGCGACCACGTTGGTGTCGTCCTTGGACGGAGGGCCGGCCTCGGAGTCGTCGGCCGCCGGTTCCGCCGCTTTCGTCTCGTCGCCGTTGGCCAGGGTTTCCGCCACGTCGTTGCCGTCCAACTCGACCCGCAGTTGCAGGCCGAACTTCACCGAGGGATCGGCGAACGCGACGACGGCCGACAACGGAATGATCAGCCGCTCCTTGCGGCCGCTGAAGGTCAGGGTGACGGCACAGGTTTCCTCGGTCACCTCCAGGTCCCAGAACCGGTTCTGGAGGACGATCGTCATGTCGTCCGGATACTGGGCGCTCAGGTAGTCCGGGATGCGCACGCCGGGAAACCCGGTCTGAAACGTGATGTAGAAATGGTGTTCCCCGGGCAGGCCGTAGTGGGCGGTGTGCTCCAGGGCCCGGCGAACGACCTGACGCAAGGCCTCCTCGATCCAGCGATCGTAGCGAAGGGGATCCCCTTCCATCCTGCCTGTCCGTTGTGGTGCCCGCGATTCGATGCGCGATTATGGCACGGTCCCTCGGCCGAAATAAAGTGGGAGGCTTCTGTTGCCAGGTGCCTCCCGAACCCCGTTGTTACCGGTTATTAAGCGGCAACAGCAAATGCCTCGTTGTCGTTGGCATTTGTAAGATCGGCCCGATCACGGTGGTACCATGCCGAACGAAAACCTGATCTTTACTACGCGCGTCGATCCTGTTTCGCCCCCGCGCCCGTCCGGAGACGGGGCTGGTGGAGGCGCCGGGTACCGCCCCCGGGTCCGCTACGCTTATTCCATCAGGCGTTTATCGTCATAGTCGGTTGCCCGACCCTTACAATATAGGCGCCCCGGCGCGGCGTGAAAAGACGGCAAAAAAGGGGGGCGTCACGCGACCCCGGCGACGGCGGCCTGATTCGATCGGCAGCCAGGGGAAACGGTGGCGGATGGATTTGAGGACGTCGGGCGCCCCGTCCCGGTCCCGGATGTCGGCGGCGTGGATCAGGACCCCGATCGGAAGGCCGATGGTATCGGTGGCGATGTGGTGCTTGCGCCCTTTACGGCGGGTCGCGTTTCATCGGAGCCATCGCAGGGCTCCGATCAAAGGGCAGCTCGAAAAACCGTCATGCCCGCGTTCAAATGGATCGCCAAGGCGATTCCAATCCGAAGGTGGGTCGAATCATGAGGTTATATGCGAGGGTATCGTTTCCTCGGTATCGCTTGCCGGATTCCAACGCCCGAGCGGCCGCGCCGTGCCGGCGGCAATTGTTCCGCCGTGGCCGGAATGAACCCGCCGCGGGGTTCGGGACCTGCCGGGTTGTCGGGGACAAGGCGGGGTGGTCGGAGCGGCGGGATTCGAACCCACGACCCCTTGACCCCCAGTCAAGTGCGCTACCAGGCTGCGCTACGCTCCGGCCGTGTCCGGCGGCTCGTCGGGCGCCGGGAAGCGGACTATAGGGGGTTGCCGGGCGCCGATCAAGCCAACGGTTTGCGCAGCAGGTCGCGCAGGTCGCTCAACTCGTCGAGCAGCGCCTCCAGCTCCGCCCGCTTGCGGGCGTCCAGCACGATCGGCTCGTTGGCCCGCGCGGCCGGCTGGTCGGCCGAGAACATGCCGTTCCCGGGCTGCGGGCGGGTCCGTCCCTCCTCGCGCAGCAGCTTCTGCACGCCCTTGATCGTGTAGCCCTCGCCGTGCAGGAGATCACGGATGCGGCGCAGCAGCGCCACGTCCTCCGGACGGTAGTAGCGCCGGCCGCCGGCCCGCTTGACCGGCGACACCTGCGGAAACTTGGTTTCCCAGAACCGCAGCACGTGCTGCGGTTCTGGG
>JANQGL010000337.1 GCA_028277325.1 Magnetospira sp. | reverse complement strand
CAGCTTCAGGCGTTCCGCAAACGGCGCGAACACTTCTCCCTGGTGGTCGACGAGTACGGCGCCCTGCGCGGCATCGTCACCCTGGAGGACATCCTGGAGGAGATCGTCGGCGAGATCGACGACGAGCACGACGTCACGGTCAGCGGCGTGACCGCCGAGCCCGACGGCGCTTACGTGGTGGACGGCGCGGTGACCATCCGCGATCTCAACCGGGAATTCGAGTGGCGGCTGCCGGACGAGGAGGCGTCGACCGTCGCCGGCCTGATCCTGCACGAATCGCGGCGCATCCCGGAATCCGGCCAGACCTTCATCTTCCACGGTTTCCGGTTCAAGATCCTGAGCCGCCACCGCCACCAGATCACCCAGGTGCGGATCGTGCCGCCGCCCAACCTGGCGCGCGGTCCGAACGGCGACGCGCCGGCCCCGCCGGCCGTCCCGAAGGGGGATTAGGTCCGGCGCACCGCGCTGGCGGCGAACGCCCAGTAAAGCGCGCGCGCCCGGCCGGCCAGGGGGCCTTCGGCCAGAACGCGGTCCTCCAGTCGGGTGCAGGGCATCACCTTCGCGTAGTTGCCGGTGGCGAACACCTCGTCGGCCTCCAGAAGCTCCCGGAAACCGATCGCCCGCTCCACCACCTCGATGCCGTCGCCGCGCAGCAGGGCGATCACCCGCTGCCGGGTGATGCCGTTGAGGAAGGTACCGTTGACGGCCGGGGTGTGCACCGCGCCGCCGATCCCGATCATCAGGTTCATGTAGCCGAACTCGGCCACGTTGCCGCAGGGATCGAGCAGGACCGGCTGGTCGAACCCGCGCCGCCGCGCCTCGGCCACCGCCCGCGCCACGTTGGGATAGAGGCAGGCCGCCTTGGCGTCGGTCGGCGCCATGTCGCGCGCCGGACGGCGGAAGGTGGAGCGGCAGGCCGCGAAACCGTCCGGGGCGGGAAGCGGCGACACCGCGACGGTCATCGCGAAGCGGGTCGACTCCGGGTCCGGCACCACCAGCCCCGTCTCCGCATAGAACAACGGCTTGATGTACAGTTCGGCGTCGGCCGGGAAGCGGGCGATCCCCTCCCAGGCCAGGTCGGTGATGCGGGCCGCGTCCAGGGTCGGGGCGAGGCCCAGCGCCGCGGCCGAGCGCACCGCCCGGGCGCAGTGGAGGTCCAGGTCGGGCGCCATGCCGCGCACCGCGCGGGCGCCGTCGAACACCACCGAGGCCAGCCAGACGGCGTGATGCAGCGGTCCGAGGATCGGCGGGTTGCCGTCCACCCAGGCGCCGTCCGTCCAGGTGATCGCCGCGCCGGCCGCGCCGTGCTGTCCCATGATGCCCTCGTGCTGCCCATCCGACCGGCCGCCGAGGGTAGCCCCGCGCCGCCTCCAGGCCAAGGCTTTATGCGACGGACCCGGCGATTTGCCGCAGGGTCGCGATGCCGGCCCGCCGGCAGGCCGCGAGATCGGCCGCCAGTTCGCGCAGGCGCCGGTCGCCCGGCGGATCGGGCAGGCGCCCTCGGCGGCGGGCCAGGGCGGCGACGGTGTCGCGCGCCGCGCGGTCGATCTCGTGCCGCCGGGCGGCCAGCTCGCCGGCGATCAGCCGCCTCGGCCCGCCGGCCCGCGCCGCCTGGCGCAGGGTCACCGGCGGCACCTCGTGGGCGCGGTGCATCGCCTGGGTGAGGTGGTGGCGAGGGGCGTGGGATGTCATGGCCGGACTATATATTATTTCCCATATAGAGTCAATATTCCTAATTCGGACTCGCCCGACCGCGCAGGGACGCGAAACGCCGCGCTCCTCGACCGTCCGACCCACCACGGCGACGATGCCGATCGACACACGGCCGGCCGCCCCCGTCTCGTGAAGGCGTCAGGGGTGGCGGATCAGCGTCCCCGCCCCGTGCTCGGTGAAGGTTTCCAGCAGCAGCGCGTGCGGCACCCGGCCGTCCAGGATGACGGCGCCGCTGACCCCGTGGTCGAGGGCGTCGAGGCAGGTCTGCACCTTGGGGATCATGCCGCCGTGGATGGTGCCGTCGCGGATCAGGTCGTGCACCTGGGCGACCGTGAGGTCCGACAGCAGGTCGCCGTTCGTGTCGAGCACCCCGGCGACGTCGGTCAGCATCAGCAGGCGGCGGGCGCGCAGGGCGCCGGCCACCGCGCCGGCCGCGGTGTCGGCGTTGATGTTGAAGGTCTCGCCGTCGATGCCCTGGCCGATCGGCGCGATCACCGGGATGATGTCGGTCTCCTCGAAGAAATCGAGCAGGTGGGTGGTGACCTCCTCCGGCTGGCCGACGAATCCCAGGTCGAGCACGCTCTCGATATGCGATTCCGGGTCCCTGCGGGTGCGGTGCAGCTTGCTGGCCCGGATCAGGTGGCCGTCCTTGCCCGACAGGCCGACCGCGAAGCCGCCGGCGGCGTTGATCTCGGAGACGATCTGCTTGTTGATCGAGCCGGCGAGGACCATCTCGACCACGTCCACGGTCTCCCGGTCGGTGATCCTGAGGCCGTCCACGAAGTCGCTCTGGATCTTGAGCTTGTCGAGCATCTGGCCGATCTGCGGGCCGCCGCCGTGCACCACCACCGGATTGATCCCCACCTGGCGCATCAGCACGATGTCGCGCGCGAACAGCTTGGCCAGGGCGCCGTCGCCCATCGCGTGGCCGCCGTACTTGATGACGAAGGTCTCGCCGGCGTACTTGCGCATGAACGGCAGCGCCTCCGACAGGGTCGCCGCCTGGGCCAGCCAGTCCTCGTGGGTCTTTTCGCTCGCTGTGGTCGTCATGCCTCGCAATCTCCTCCCTGCCAACGGCAAGGCTTGTAGCCGGTTTTTCGCCGCCCGGCCAGATGTCGCGCAGGCGGCGCCGGGGACTCCGGGCGGTCTGGGGCCAGATTTAGGGCCTGTCGACACTCATGTCGGGGCCTCGACTTCGCGGCGCTCATCGGCGACAAGGCGTTCGATGCCGACTGGCTGCGGACCGAATTGAACGACCGCGGCGCCGTCGCCGTCATTCCTGCC
>JANQGL010000134.1 GCA_028277325.1 Magnetospira sp. | reverse complement strand
TGTCGGCCCGGCGCCCCAGTCAAGCATTTGTTCGTGCGGCGATTCACCAAACGAATGTCGACCTTCGCCCGAATCTTTCGTTTGGATCGCTGCACTAGGCCTCCGCCGTGTCCAGGATCGCCTTGAGCGGCGCCAGTTCGGTTTCGTAACGGCGCCAGCGCTCGACCGAGGATGTGTAGATCGGCTGCCGCACCTGCCACAGGCTGGCCGTCTGCACGGCGCGGTCGGTCTTGTGGAACTGCAGGCAGGCGTCGTCCCAGTCGAGACCCAGGAAATCGATCAGGTCGCGCGATCTGCGTTCCTGGTCGGCCACCATCTCCTCGTAGTCCACCTCCAGCATCGGCAGCGGCAGCACGCGGCGCCAATGCGCCATCAGGCGGCGATAGTTGTTGTAGGCCTGGCCGAGGGTATGCAGATCGTTGGCGTAGCCATGCGCGCTGGCGAAGTTCTGGAACAGGATCGACAGGCAGGTGTCCATCGGGTCGCGCCGGCAATGGATCACCCGGGCCTTCGGGAAGACCCGCGCGATCAGCCCCAGGTTCAGGAAGTTGTGGGGCATCTTGTCGGTGATCCGGGCGGCGTCGGGGCGGCCCTGCGACGCGTGCGTCAGGTAGCGCTCGCCGAATCCGCGTATCACCGCCGGGTCCAGGTCGTCAAGGCAGTCGGGAAACGGGTTGGCGAATCCGCTCAGGGCCCGGGTGGTGGCGCGGAAGATCGCCATGTCGACCATTTCGCCGGCGCCGTGGCACCGCGGGTGGCTGGCGATGATCTGCTCCACCAGGGTGGTGCCGGAGCGCGGCATGCCGACGATGAACACCGGGCGTTGGTCGTCGAGGACGGCGTCGGGCGACGCGGTGCGCAGGCGCTCGGCGGTGAAATAGGCCTCGCAACGCTCCACGAAGGCGACCTCGGCCGCCGGATCGTAGGGCTCGGCCTGCCGCCGCAGGGCATGGCCCCGCATGATGAGGTCGAACGCCTTGCCGGAGACCTTGCGCTTGTCGTAGTAGTCGGCCAGGGTGCAGAACAGGGTCGCCCGCTCGTTCGCCGGCAGGCTGTCGTCGTCGAGCCGCGATTCCGCGAAGGCCAGCTCCGCCTCGTGGACCTCGGCCTTCTTGTCCATCAGCGTGAACGCCAACCGCAGCATGCGGTGCCGGTCGTCGGACGACAACGCCGCGGCGATGTCGCGCGCCTTGTCGAAACGGCCGCTGTTGGACAGCGCCATGGCGACCTTGATGCGGTTCTTGTCGGTCCATCCATGGTCGCGTGCCGTCGCCTCCAGGACCTCCAGGGCCTCGGGGATGCGTCCCTGGCGCAGGAAGAAGGTGCCCAGGTTGAGGGGGCCGCGCTCGTCGCCGGGGGCGAGGTCGCGGGCCGCCCGGAACGCCTGTTCCGCTTCGCTGAACAGGCCGAGCTGCTCCATGACCCGGCCGTACTCGGTGATCGCGTCGAAGTCGCGTGGCGCCAGGCGCACCGCCTTGGTCACCAGATCCTTGGCGGCCCAGATCCCGTGGATCCAGTCGTCCTGGGCGCCGTCGCCGGTCTTGCCCATCCGGCACCGGGCCAGGCCCAGCAGGGCCGGCAGGTGATCCGGCGCCGCGCGCAAGGCGGTTTCGAACAGCGGCTGCGCCGCCGCCGCGTCATCCATCTCGAACAGGGCCTGGGCGTAGTTGGTCAACGGCAGCAGGTGCCCGGGCGCCAGATCGACCGCCCGCCTGAGATGCATCAGGCATTTGTCCCGGTCCCCGGCCTGCATCAGCGACAGGCCGAGATTCATGTGGACCATGGGATTCTTCGGGTCCTTCTTCAGAACCCGCCTGAAGCGGTCGACGCTTTCCCCGAAGCGTCCCGTCTGGGCCAGGGCAAGGCCCAGGTTGTAGTGGGCCTGCGGATTGCCGGGGGCGAGCCGGGCCGCCGTTTCGAAGCAGGACAGGGCCTCGTCGGGCTTGCCCAGGCCGCCGAGGGCGATCCCGAGGTTGAGGTGGTAGTCGCCGTCGTCGCCCTTGATCAGGATCGCCTTGCGGATGATGTCGGCGGCGACGGCCGGCCGATTGGCCTGCAGCGCCAGGACGCCCAGCATGTGCAGGGCGTCCGGACTGGCCGGTTCCAGCTCCAGGGCCTTGCGGTACAGGGATTCCGCCTCTCCCAGCCGACCGGCCCGGTGGTGCGCCGCCCCGACCCGCAGGCACTCCGCCGCGGTGTCCGGCTGCGCCTTGGGCCGGCCCATGGTGAAACTGCCGCCCATGCTGTAGGTCTTTTCGCCCATCGCGCCCTCCGTCGCCGCCGCCCGTTTTATGGGAAATCGTGCCGCGCGGCAATCCCGATGCCGGCCAGGCCGACGGCGCCGCCGCCGATCAGCCGCCGCGCCGTCGAGTCGTCGAGTCCGCCGAGGGCGTAGACCGGCAGCCCGGCGGCCCGGGTCCAGGCGGTGAACCGGATCACGCCGAGCGCCGTCGCCCCGGGATGGCTGCGGGTCGCGAACACCGGCGACAGCAGGGCCGCGTCGGCCCCGGCCCGCGCCGCGCGGCGCAATGCCGCCGGGGAATGGGTCGCCGCCGTCACGATCCAGCCCGGCCGCCGGAGGCCGCGCCGGCGGTGGCGGCGCGACGCGGCCTCCGGCAGGTGCAGTCCGTCGGCCCGGATCTCGCGTGCCAGCGCGGCGTCGCCGGCGATCGACAGGCGCAGCCGATGGCGTCGGCAGGCGGCGATCAGGCGGCGCGCCCAGAGGCGCCGCGCCGCCGC
>JANQGL010000368.1 GCA_028277325.1 Magnetospira sp. | reverse complement strand
CTCTCGGCAGGGCCAAAGGCTATGTTCTGGTGGCCTGCACGCCGGCCAACATGGTGTTCACGCTCGACCGCTATGCCGACCGATTCGAGAACGCCGGTGATCTAGACACGCTGTTCGACAGATCGGGTTTGGTCTTCGTCATGCGGACCTTCGATGGCGGGGTCTTCCTGTCCAGACGCCCCACCCACGGCTTCAACCCTTTCTCGGAAGGCCCTGAACGGAGTCTCGCTGACGCGGCGCCCGTGTTCTTTCCCGACAAAGGATTCCGCCACCTGATCGGGGAATGGGAACGCGAGATGCGCTTCCGGCTGCGAGACCGGCCGATTCGGCGCACGGGGCTTGTCGCGTGCGCACGGAGTCTGGCCTTCCTTCACGCCGCGTTTTCGTGGCGCACCGGGAGCCGGTGATCGACCGATGAAGGTCTACGGTATACGGCAAAGCCGGGAGGGCTACCTGGAAACCCAGATCGCGCGGTCGCGCCAGAAGTTCGATTACTGCAAGGTTTCGATGACCGACGTCGTTCGCTACCGGGCGATCCTGGAAAGGGCGCGAAACCTATCCGCGCCGGTTCGGAGTTTCGGGCCGGTTCTTTGTCTCGGAACGCGCAACGGGCGCGAAGTGGACTTGTTTCGTGTCGGTTTCTTCGCTTCGACCGCCAGGCGGCACTTGGTGGCTTGGCTTGAGCGTTCGAGCGACACCTCGCGATTCCGGTCCGTGATTCCTCCCGTCGAGGGTCTCGGCCGCTCCACCTGGCAGCGCATCACTCCCAGCAGCGTCATCGGTGTGGAGGTGAACGCGATGGCGGCGCGGGCGGATGTCTGGATTGGCTCCTTCGACGACATGCCTGCGGACTGGACCGAGCGGTTCGGTGTGGTCTTCTCCAACGCCTTCGATCAGTCCCAGGACCCTTTCCGGACGGCCAAGGAATGGTGGCGGGTCCTGCGGCCGGGCGGTTATCTGGTCTTCTGTTATGGCAGCAAGACGGAACCCAATGTCCACGATCCGGTCGGCGGAATCACCGCTGGTGATGTCCGCAGGTTGTTCCAGGGCACGGTCGTCCATCAAGGCGAGAGGGCGACCGCCGTCGGCTACAACGAGATCATTGTCCGGAAAGAGGCTCCGGCGCCATCCGGCGCTGCGTCATGACGACCGACCCCGCACCACGGGTCAGCGTGCTTATGGCGGTGTTCAACGGCGCGCCGTTCCTGCGCCCGGCCATCGACAGCATTCTGGCCCAAACCTTCCGGACTTTGGAGTTCATCATTGTCGATGACGGATCCGTGGACGACACGCCGGCCATTCTGGCCAGCTACGAAGACCCTCGGCTCATCATCATTAGAAACGACCAAAATCGGGGGCTTGCGGCGTCCCTGAACCGTGGGCTGGATGTCGCACGCGGGGAGTTCGTTGCGCGCATGGACGCCGACGACGTCGCCATGACCGAGCGGCTGAAGCGTCAAGTCATCTTCTTGGATTCCCATCCCGATGTCGGCATCGTCGGTAGCGCCAGCCGCCTTATTGACGCGGCAGGCCGGGAACACCGTCGCGACGACATGCCGCTCTCGGATTTGGCCATCCGATGGCGCCTTCTAACGGGAAACCCGTTTCAACACCCGACCGTCATGGTCCGCCGCGCCATCCTCGATCGGCACCGACTCCGTTACGACGAGACCTGCGAGGCTGCCCAGGATTACGATCTGTGGACCCGTCTGCTCGACCACACGCGTGGCGCCAATCTGCCCGAGCCACTCGTGGCACGCCGGGTTCACGGGGCGGCAGTCAGTAGGGTCCGTGCGACGGTGCAAAGTGAGGCCCATGTGCGAATCGCCCTTCGCGCGATCTCTTCAGTGTGGCCCGACCATCCGTTCACCGCGGAAACCTTCGCCGATCTCGCGCGGCTGCTGACGACCACTCGACCTCTGCCCGGCCCCGCCGACCGGCGGCGCTGCGAGCTCCTCGTGGCCTATGCCGATCTCCTGGCGCGATTCGCCGAACGCCACCGGGCGGACGAAGGAACAGGGGGCCTGCGGCGGCAGCAGGCGGTCATGCTCGCTTTCCTCGCCCTCACTCCCCCCTGGTGCCGCGGTGTGGTGACGTTGGCGGGGCGACTGACGGCCCTGGAGCCGAGGCTGGCCGGCGCGCTCATGGCCTGGGCCCTGGGCGCGGCGGGACGGAGGCTGGTCGGCCGAAAGGCTTGACGGGGTCCGTGAGGCGGCCATGGTCCTGAAGGAGCTGTTCATCCGCCTCGCCAACGTGGCCAGCGGTCGCACCGAAACCGGTTCGCTACGACACGACCGGATTTTCTGGTCGCTCCGCAA
>JANQGL010000344.1 GCA_028277325.1 Magnetospira sp. | reverse complement strand
CCCGAATTCGTCGGCGGTCGCCCGCAATCCCCGCAGGTAATCGGCCGACGCGGCGTGGATGCCGCCCTCGCCCTGAACCGGCTCGACCAAAACGGCCGCCGTCTCGTTGCCGATCGCCCGGCGCAGGACGTCCAGATTGCCGAACGGCACGTGATCGAACCCCTCGACCGCGGGCGCGAACCCCTTGAGCAGCTTCTCCTGGCCGCCGGCCGCGATGGTGGCCAGGGTGCGGCCGTGGAACGCGCCGTCGCAGCAGATCATCCGGTAGCGGTTTGGCCGCCCGCGTTCGTCGTGGAACTTGCGGACCAGCTTGATCGCGCATTCCATCGCCTCGGCGCCGGAATTGGTGAAGAACACCGTATCGGCGAAGGTCCGCGCGACCAGCCGCTCGGCCAGCCGTTCCTGTCCCGCGACGCGATACAGATTCGAGCAGTGCCAAAGGCGGGACGCCTGCTCGGTCAGCGCGGCGACGAGGCGCGGATGGGCGTGGCCGAGCGCGTTGACCGCCACCCCGGCCCCGAAATCCAGATACTCGCGCCCCTCGGTATCGACCAGGAGGCACCCGGCACCCCGCTCGAACGCCACATCGGCCCGGGCATAGGTTGGCATGACCGGCGAAATCATGGCCTTGCTCAGCCCCGTCGCTGAAAAAAGCGGGAGTATCGTGATCGGGCCGCGACCTGTCAATCAAATGGTCGGGTCCCCATTGTGAAAATTGAACGACCGGCAAGGCGGCGCCGCGCGCCGGAGGCGTCCTGGACCCGATGCCTGCGAAACGCGAAACCCCGCTGCGTCACGGCTCCCGCGGGCCATCGTTGCCCGGCAAGGCTTGCCCACCCGGCACCAACAGCCCGGCCCAGGACGTCCCCGCCCCGGAGGCCGGCATCCCGCCGGCCACCGCCTCCGGCAGCAGTGGCGCCGTGGTCTCGTCGTTGTTGATCAGCGACCCGGCGCGCATCCGGCGGGCGATTTCGCCGTCGACCAGTTTCTCGACGGCGGCCCGCCGCTCGGGCGGCATCGTCGCGAGGTCTTCCTCGGTCAGCCCCATGGCCTCAAGGATCTTGCGCCGCATCTCCTCGATTTTCTTTTTGTTCAATTCCTCCACGTAGGCAAGGAAACCTTGCTCGCGTATGGCCGCCTTCTCGTCCTCCGGCAGGCCGCCGCGGCGCAGCCGTTCGGACTCCTCGGCGGCGTAGGCGGCTCCGGTGCCGGTCAGGGCGTCGATTCCCCTCATCGCATCCTCCATCGGTGATCACGGAAGCGACGAGGCAAGATCCGTACCGGGACCGATCAGGCCTTGAGCTTGTAGCCGCTGGCGAACATCCGGTGGACGATCAGCCACAGCACCAGGTTGACCCCGACCAGCACCGTGGCGCCCAGCCAGACCGGGGAGTCCGACTGCCCGATGAAGCCGTGGCGGAACCCGTCGATCATGTAGAAGAACGGGTTCGCATGGGCCAGGAACAGGAAGCTCTCGGGCAGCCGCTCGACCGAATAGAAGGTCCCCGACAGGAACGACAGCGGGGTGATCACGAAATTGGTCACCGCCGCCATGTGGTCGAACTTGTCGGCCCAGATGCCGCCGATCATGCCCAGCATGGACAGCATCACGGACGCCGCCACGGCGTAGAACAGGATCAGCAGCGGGTCGTGCAGCCGCATCGGCACGAAGACCGCCATCCCGACCCCCACCGCCAGGCCGACCGCGAGGCCGCGCACCATCCCGCCGAGCGCGAAGCCGAGCGCCAGTTCGGTCGCGGTCAGGGGCGGCAGCAGGACGTCGACGATGTTGCCCTGCACCTTGGAGATGATCAGCGACGACGAGGTGTTGGCGAAGGCGTTCTGGGCCATCGTCATCATGATCAGCCCGGGCGCCAGGAACTCCATGAACGGCACCCCGTTGACCTCGGTCACCGCGCGCCCCAGGGCCAGCGCGAAAATGGCCAGGAACAGGAGCGCGGTGACCACCGGCGCGCCGACGGTCTGGAAGTGCACCTTGGTGAACCGGCGCACCTCGCGCAGGAACAGGGTGTAAAGGCCGATCCAGTTGACGGCGCCGATCGGCCGCCGCGGCGCGGGGGCGGGCATGGTCATGCGAGGTCGTCCTCTGCGTGGGCGGGGGCTCCGGTATACGGCATCGCGGCCGCCCGGCCAAGGGGGCGCCTCACCGCTGGGCGAGCGCCAGCTTGCCGGCCATCGCCATCAGGGCGGCGCCGGCCGACCAGCGGAACCCGCGCTCGAACCGGCCGCGCTTGAGCAGCGCCGCGCGCAGCCGCCCGGCGCCGGCGACCAGGCCGAGGGTGACCAGGGTGGCGATCGCCATGTGCACCGCGCCGAGCAGCAGCATCTGCGGCAGCACCGGTCCGTCGGCCGGGCGCACGAACTGCGGCAGCAGGGCGATGAACAGCAGCGCCACCTTGGGGTTGGTCAGGCTGACCAGGATCCCCTCGACGACGATGCGCAGCGGCGCCGCCGGGCGCGGCGGCGGTCCCTCGGCGCGCAGGCCGTGACGCAGGGTGCGCAGGGCCAGGTAGATCAGGTACAGGACGCCGGCCATCTTGAGGGCGACGAACGCGGTCTCCGACGTGCGCAGGATCAGGCTGACCCCGAACGCCACCGCCACGGTGTGCCCGGCGATGCCCAGGCTGTTGCCGATCACCGCCGCCACCGCCGCCAGACGCCCCTGCAGGACGCCGCGGCTGAGCACGTAGATCCAGCTCGGCCCCGGGGTCAGGGCGATGATCAGCGAGGCCAGGGCGAAGGTGGCGACGTCGGGCATGCGTCCCTGTAGCAGATCGGCTAGGCTCGCGCCATGGCCCATCGCATCCCCAAGCCCGCCACGCCCGGGCGCCTGCTGAAGGCGGCCCTCGCCTACCTGGAGCGCTTCGCCGCCTCGCGCGACACCCTGCGCCGGGTGCTGATGCGCCGCGTCGCCGCCTCGGCCAGGGTTCACGGCACCGACCCGGAGGCCGGGGCGGCCGAGGTGGCGGCGATCCTCGACAGGCTGGCCGCGCAGGGCCTGCTGGACGACCGGACCTACGCCGAGGGCCGGGTCGCCGCGCTGCGCCGGCGCGGCGTCTCGGAGCGCCTGCTGCGCCTGAAGCTGCGCGACAAGGGAGTCGCGGACGACCACATCGACGCGGCGCTCGGCCGCTGGGCCGAGGACGCCGGGGACGACGATCCCGAATACCTGGCCGCCCTCAACCTGGCCCGCCGCCGCCGCCTCGGCCCGTTCCGCGATCCGGCCAAGCGCGCCGCGATGCGGGACAGGGACATGGCGGCCCTGGCCCGCGCCGGGTTCGACCCCGACACCGCGCGGCGGGTGATCGATCTGGGGGAGACGCCCGACCTCGACGGGTCGCTTGAGTGACCCCGCGACCGTCACAGCCAGGGCGCGAAGGGCAGCGCGTCGGCGGCCAGCCTGGCGGTCCTCATGGCGCGCAGCCCGGCGTCCTGCAGGGTGCCGGTCACGAACTGCTCGATGTCGAGCGTCGGATCGAGCCGGTCGCGGGCCAGGCTCTGCACGCCCCGCTGGTCGCGGGCCGGCCAGCGGCGTCCGTCCGCGGCGACGTCGGCGAGCGCCACCGGCTGCCCCTGCCCGTTGAGGGCGCCGCGCCGCGACAGGTAGCAGGCCGGCGAGTCCACCTCGTCCGCGTCGTCGAGGCGCACCGCAACGCCGTCCAGCCGGACGAAATCGTAGTTGACTCCCACCGCCTCGGTGCGGTGCATGTGCGCCACCTGGCGCTCGGCGAGCCACATCACGCCGACCCGGACCGACGTCCCGGGCGCCGGATGGAGGGTCGCCGGAATCGCCCCGTAGACCGCGAAATGGGCCGAATACACCACGTCGTAGCCCCGCAGGCGGCCGAACTGCACGGGGATCTCCTCGTCCGGCGACAACAGCGGGAACTTGCGCGACAACTGGTCCGGCGACCGGTTGGCGCCGATCGCCAGGACCGGCCGCCGGTCGCCGACCGCGACCGGACCGTCGAGCGGCGCGAGGCGGCCGCCGCCCGCCAGCCGGTATCCGCGATCCGGCGCCTCGTAGGGATAGTCGAGCGCCCGGAGAATGGCACCGGGTGCGTTTGCGAGGCGCATTGCGGAGGTTCCCCTTGGCGGCGCGCGGTTGATCCCTTATGTGAGGACGATCGCGCCGCAAACCAGGGAAAACGTCCGCCATGCCCGATCCTCTCGACCTGATCACCGATCTGATCGACCGCGCCCGCCGGGCCGGCGCCGACGCCGCCGACGTGGTGCACGTCTCCGGCACCTCGCTGTCGGTGGGCCTGAGGCTGGGCGGGATCGAGAAGCTGGAGCGGGCCGAGGGCCAGGACATCGGTCTGCGCGTCCTGGTCGGCACCCGGCAGGCCTGCGTGGCGAGTTCCGACCCGTCGCCGGCGGCGCTCGACGAGCTGGCGACGCGCGCCGTGGCGATGGCCCGCGAGGTCCCCGAGGACCCCCATTGCGGCCTCGCCGATCCCGACCAGCTGGCGACCGACATGCCGGCGCTCGACAGCTGCGACCCGCGCGAGATGGACGCCGAGACCCTGACCGACTGGGCGCGGCGGGCCGAGGACGCGGCGCGCGCGGTGTCCGGCGTGACCAATTCGGAGGGTGCCGAGGCGAGCTGGACCCGCAACCTGGTGTCGCTCGCCGCCTCCAACGGCTTCGCCGGACGGCGCGAGGACTCCCGGTGCGGGCTCGCCGCCTCGGTCCTGGCCGGCGAGGGCGTCGCCATGGAGCGCGACTACGACTATACCTCGGCGGTCTATTTCGACGACCTGCGCGACCCCGAGGAGGTCGGCCGCACGGCCGGCGAAAAGGCGGTGCGCCGCCTGAATCCCACCAAGATCGACTCGGCGGTGATGCCGGTGGTGTTCGACCCGCGGGTGGCGCGCAGCCTGATCGGCCACCTGGCGGCGGCGATCAAGGGCCCGGCGGTGGCGCGCGGCACCTCCTTCCTCGGCGAGCGGATGGGCGCGCAGCTGTTCTCCGACGGCCTCGCGGTGATCGACGACCCGCACCGCCAACGCGGCCTGCGCTCCAAGCCGTTCGACGCCGAAGGCCTGCCGACCGGGGCGCGGCGGGTGATCGACGACGGCCGCCTGACCACCTGGCTGCTCGACCTGCGCTCGGCGCGCCAACTGAGCGTCGCCCCGACCGGCCACGCGGCGCGCGGCGCCGGCGGCCCGCCTTCGCCCTCGGCGACCAACTTCCACCTGGCGCCGGGGTCCCGGTCGCCGCGCGACCTGATGGCCGACATCGGGCGCGGCTTCTACGTCACCGAGATGATCGGCCACGGCCTCAACATGGTGACCGGCGACTACAGCCGCGGCGCCACCGGGTTTCGGATCGAGGACGGCGAGATCGCCGGGCCGGTCAGCGAACTGACGGTGGCCGGCAACCTGCTGGACATGTTCCGCCGCCTGGTGCCGGCCGACGACCTGGTGTTCCGCTACGGCACCGACGCCCCGACCCTGCGCATCGACGACATGAGCGTCGCCGGGCGGTAGGCC
>JANQGL010000293.1 GCA_028277325.1 Magnetospira sp. | reverse complement strand
GGCCTTCTCGACCGGCTTGCCCTTCGGCGAGGCGGTCGTCTCGCGCCTGGTGACCAGAATCGCCGGACAGCCCACGTTGAGGCAGTTGGCGCAGCCGGTACACAGGTCGTCGATCACCCGCAGCGGCGTGTACTTCTCGAACTCCGGGATCAGGACGCAGGGCTGGTCGGTGACGATCACCGACGGCTCCGGCTGCCTGATCTCCTCCTTCATGATCTTGAACAGGGTCGGCATCTCGTAGGGATTGACCCGCCGGACCCGTTCCCTGCGGACGCCCAGGGCCTCGACCAGCCTGGCGAAGTCGACCGCCGGCGCCGGATTGCCGCGGATGTCCTGGCCGGTGCCGGCGTGCGACTGGCCGCCGGTCATCCCGGTGGCCCGGTTGTCGAGCAGCATGACCGTGACATTGCCGCGGTTGTAGACGATGTCGAGCATCCCCTGCATGCCCATGTGCAGGAAGGTGGAATCGCCGATCACCGCGACGATGCCCTTGTCCCGGTCGGCCTCGGCGCGGCCCAGGTCCATGCCCAGCGCCATGCCCATCGAGGCGCCCATGCAGGTGGTGGTGTCGAGCGCGTTCCACGGATGTCCGGCGCCCAGGGTGTAGCAGCCGATGTCGCCGGCGATGTTGACGTTGCGGTGCAGCTTCGACAGGCAATAGTAGACCGACAGGTGCGGACAGCCGACGCACATGGTGGGCGGACGCGGGAAGACCTGCATCCCGGGCGGCGCCTCGGTCGCCGGCGCCGGCGCCGGCGCCGCCGCCTCGCCCAGCAGGCCGCCGATCGCCGCGCGCAGCACCGGCACCGCCAGTTCGTGGACGCGCGGCAGGGTGTCCTTGCCGTGCGGGGCGAGGCCGGCCGCCTTCAGGTCGTGCTCGACCAGCGGTTCGGTCTCCTCGACCACCACCAGGCGCGCCACGCTATCGGCGAACCGGCGGATCCGGTCGAGGGGCAGCGGCCAGGTGCAGCCCAGCTTCATCACCGGCAGGTCCGGGAACGCCTCGCGCACATGCATGTAGGCCGGCCCCGAGGTGACGATCCCGAGCCGCCGGTCGGGGCCGTCCTCGATCCGGGTGAGGTCGGTCGTCTCGGAATAGTCGGCCAGGGCCCGCTCGCGTTCGAACTGCCAGGGCAGGCGCTTGCGGGCGGTGGCCGGGACCAGGACCCAGCGCGACGGATCGCGCTCGAACGGCACGTCGGGACGCTCCTCGCGGGTGCCCACCGTGACCAGCCCCTTGACGTGGCAGATGCGGGTGGTCAGGCGCAGGATCACCGGGGTCGAGAACCGCTCGGAAATCTCGAACCCGCGCTTGACCATTTCGTAGGCTTCCTGGGAATCCGCCGGCTCCAGGATCGGCACATGGGCGAAGCGGCCCCAGAACCGGCTGTCCTGCTCGTTCTGGGACGACGACAGGCCGACGTCGTCGGCGATGGCGATCACCAGGCCGCCGCCGACCCCGGCCAGGGTCTGGCTCATCAGGGCGTCGGAGGCGACGTTCATGCCGACGTGCTTCATGGCGCAGAAGGCGCGCGATCCGGCCACCGAGGCGCCGATGGCGACCTCCAGCGACACCTTCTCGTTGACCGACCACTGGGCGTGGACGTCGGGATACGGGGCGAGGCTTTCCAGGATCTCGGTCGACGGGGTGCCCGGGTAGGCGGTGCCGACCCGGATCCCGGCCTCCCAGGCGCCGCGCGCCACCGCCTCGTTGCCCGACATCAGGTGCGTGGTCTGCGCCGCCGCCTTCACGATCGCGTTCAAGAGAGCCTCCCATCGTCCGCCGTTCGGATCCAGACGGGAGTCTGTTACACATCCCGGCGGGGCGCGAAAAGGTTTTTTTAACCGCGCCGCCGCATGGCGCCCTTACGCCGCGTCGCGGCGGTTCAGCACGTAGGTGTCGGCGCCGCCGCGCCACGGCTGGGTGAGCATCCGGTCGAGGCGCTGCTCGGCCGGGTCGCGGAACTGGCCGAGACCGATGGTCATCGCCGCGTGGCCGTCCGCCGGCTGCGCCCGGTAGGTGCCGAACAGGCGGTCCCACCACGCCAGGCTGAACCCGAAATTGCTGTTGGTCTCGTGCGGATGCGGCGAATGGTGGACCCGGTGCATGTCGGGGGTGACCAGCAGCAGGCGCAGTTTTCGGTCAAGATTATCCGGCAGGCGCAGGTTCGCGTGGTTGAACATGGCGGTGGCGTTGAGCAGCACCTCGAAGATCAGCACCGCCGCCGGCGGCGCCCCGAGCAGGGCGATCCAGGACATCTTGAGGCCGAGCGATAAAAGGATTTCCAGCGGATGGAAGCGGGCCCCGGTGGTGACGTCGTAATCGGTGTCGGCATGGTGCACGCGATGCAGCCGCCACAGCAGCGGCACCGCGTGCACCATCACGTGTTGCAGATAGATGAACAGGTCGAGCAGCACCACGCTCGCGATCACGGCCACCGCCGGCGGCAGGTCGATCAGGTTGAACACGCCCCAGCCGCGTTCGGCGCACAGCACCGCGAAGGCGATCGGCGCCATCGGCAACGCCAGCCGGCCGAGCAGGCTGTTGAGGACCACGATCCCGATGTTCGACGGCCAGCGGCGCCAGCGCGACAGCCGGCGCGCCCGGCGCGGCGCCAGGGTCTCGGCGAGGGCGACGGCGGCCAGCACCCCGAGGAAGGCGGACAGTCTGAGCGGCGTTTCATGGCGGAGCAGGAAATCGTCCATCGGCGTCGCGTCTCCAGGTGCCGGCCCGGAGGGCCGGGCGTCTTGGTGGCACAAAAATCTGTCTTTTATTTGAATACATTGAGGGTTTTTCAATTGATGATCGAGCAGCCGACAACGATTGACAGTGACCTTGAATCGAAGTATCCACGACCCTAAATCAGCGGGCAACCCAGTCAACCCATACGATTATTTCATTACTGAAGGCGTCCCCATGAATTCCAATGGGTTGCACGAGATTCCCACCCCCGGCGGAGCGCGGTCGCGTTCGGGCTCGGCGGACAACGCGGTGTCCATTTCACCTCAGGTGATTAGCGGAATCGTTATTTTTCTTGATTTTTTCATTGTTCTCCTGACCGGGATGGCCGCGTTCTGGATCAATTTCGGGATCGGCGGCTTCATATACAAGCAGTTTTCTTTCTTCATGATGATCATTTCGATCATCTTCGTCGGCATCGGGGTGGCCTACCGAGTCTACGAGTTCGAGGCGATTTCGTTCACCCGCCGCGTGGTCTATCGGGTTGTCCGCCAGTTCGTGATCACCATTTTCATTTTCGCGGTCTTCGTCATGCTGTGGCGCGGCGGGGTCACCATTTCCACCATCTGGATCGCCGGCAGCGTGGCGGTCAGCTTCGTGTTCGTATTCATCGGGCGGGCCGCGTTCTACGTGGTGCTGTACCGGCTGGCCGAGGCGGGGCGGCTGACCCGCAACCTCCTGGTGGTCGGCGGCGGGCCGCAGGGCCAGAAGCTGATCGAGCGCCTGAAGGCCGACCAGAAACCCTGGAACCGGGTGATCGGGGTGTTCGACGACCGGCTGGAGCGGATCGGCGACACGGTGGCGGGAGTGCCGGTGCTCGGCGACCTGGACAAGCTGACCGTCTACATCCGACAGCATCACGTGGACGAGGTCATCGTCGCGCTGCCGTGGAGCGCCGACAACCGGCTGCTCGGCATCCTCAACCGGCTGCAGGAACTGCCGGTCCACATCAGCCTGGGGTCCGATCTCATCGGCTATCAGTTCCCGCACCGCACGACCTACAGCCTGGTCGGCGGGGTGCCGGTGCTCAACGTGATGGCGAAGCCGCTGTCCGGTTGGCAGCATCTTTTGAAACTGCTGGAGGACCGGGTGCTGGCGGCGTTGATCGTGGTGGCCTTTTCGCCGATCCTGCTGTCCGTCGCCCTGGCGGTGCGGCTGGAAAGCCCGGGGCCGGTCATTTTCCGGCAGAAGCGCTACGGCTTCAACAATCAGGTGTTCTACGTCTTCAAGTTCCGCTCGATGTACCACAACATGACGCTGGAGGATGCCGAGGCGGAACGCGTCAAGCAGGCGACCAAGGACGACCCGCGGATCACCCGGGTCGGCCGGTTCATCCGCAAGAGCAGCCTGGACGAGCTGCCGCAGCTGTTCAACGTGCTCAACGGCACCATGTCCCTGGTCGGGCCGCGCCCCCACGCGGTGGCCCACAACGAGGAGTACGCCCGCCTGATCGACGGATATTTCGCCCGCCACAAGGTCAAGCCGGGGATCACCGGCTGGGCGCAGGTCAACGGCTTCCGGGGCGAGACCGACACCGTCGACAAGATGGAGGCGCGGGTCAACTACGACGTCTCCTACATCGAGAACTGGTCGCTGCTGTTCGATATCCAGATCCTGTTGATGACCGCCTTCGTGGGGTTCGTGAACAAGAACGCGTATTGACGCACCGCAGGCCTGACGCCGGTCGACGGGTGGGTCCGAGGAAAAGGACCGGAGATGGACGACATGGAGTTCGAGATCGTCAAGGAACCGATTTTCCTGATCGGTTCGGAGCGCTCCGGGACAACGCTTCTGCGCCTCATGCTCGACGGTCATCCGGACATCGCGTTCAATTTCGAGTCCGAGTACATGGTGGCCCGGATCGGCCAGGATGGCCGCCCCCCGGAGATGGCGGCCTATCGGGATTGGCTGTCGCGCGACCGGGTGTTCATGGGCACCGGGTTCGAGATTCCGCCGGATCTCGGCTACCTGGACACGATGAACCACTTCCTGTGCCAGAAGCGGCATCGCGACGGCAAGCGGTTGGTCGGCGCGACCGTCCATCGCGGTTTTCGCCATCTCACCTCGATGTGGCCGGAGGCGCGCTTCATCTACCTGTTCCGCGACGGGCGCGACGTGGCGAACTCGGTGCTGAGCATGAACGCCGGGTGGACGGGGAACGTCTACATGGCCGCCAACTGGTGGGTCGAGACGGAGCACGAATGGGACACCGTCCGCCCGACCCTGGATCCGGACCGCTGGATCGAGGTCCGGTATGAGGATCTCGTCCATTCGGTGACCGAAACCCTCGGGCGCATCTGCGATTTCGTTGGGGTTCGCTATGACGACGCCATGCTGAGCTATGCGCGGTCGACCACCTACGGTCTCCCGGACCCGTCATTGACCCAGCAATGGAAACGCAAGCTCAAGACGCGTGACCTGCGTCTGCTTGAAGCCAAGATCGGTTCGCGTCTGGTCCGCCGCGGATACGAACTGAGCGGCCATCCGCCGCTCGCCGTTACGGCCTTGCACGAGGCCTTCCTGGCCGCCCAGTCGCGTGTTCTGCGCTATCATCAGCGATTGCGCGCCTATGGCTTGTGGCTGCCGTTGGCCGAGACCCTGACCCGCCGCTTGGGCCTTGAATCGGCACACCGCGCCGTGATGCGGCGGATCAACCGGATCAGTGAGACGCTCGTGAAGTAACCCGTCCCATGCGGGCCGGCGCCGGCAAGCCGCGGTATCATGTATCATGGTTTCTGCGGACCGCAACCAATTGCTCGGAGATCAGAATGGCCCACAAGTCCGCCGACGTGGATGTTGTCCTGGTGAGCTACAACACCGCCGACCTGACGCGAAAGGCCCTGACCGCCCTTGCCGGGTCGACCGGCGGCCCGACCCTGAACGTGATCGTCGTCGACAACGCCTCGCAGGACGGATCGGCCGCGATGCTGAGCGCCGAATTCCCCGGTCTGACGCTGATCGCCAACCAGGGGAACGTCGGCTTCGGGCGCGCCAACAACCAGGCGCTGCCGCATTGCGTCGGCCGCTACATGCTGCTTCTGAACACCGACGCGTTCGTCCAGCCGGACAGCCTGGCGAAAACCGTCGCCTACATGGACGCGCATCCGGACTGCGGGATTCTGGGCGTCAAGCTGGTCGGACAGGATGGCGCTCTGCAGCCGTCCTGTCGGTATTTCCCCACCAACTGGTCGCTGTTCCTGAACGAGACGGGACTGCGGCGGGTGTTCCCGCGCGTTCGGTACATCGATGACATGACCTGGGACCACGCCTCGGCGCGCGACTGCGACTGGGTGCCCGGCTGCTATTATCTCATCCGCCGGGAGGCCGTCGACCGGGTGGGCCTGTTCGACCCGCGGTATTTTCTTTACTATGAGGAAGTGGACCACTGCCTGGCGGTCAAACGGGCCGGATACCGGGTCACCTTCGTTCCGGACACGGAGGTGGTTCATCTGGGCGGGGAAAGCGCCAAGTCGGAAGGCCCGATATCCGAGAAAGGGCGGCAACTCGAAGGGTTGCGGCTCGAAAGCGAACTTCTGTATTTCCGGAAAAATCACGGCTTTGGCGGCATGCTGTTGCGCTTTCTCCTGATCGTCCTGGCGAATCTGGCCCAGATCGCGAAGCGGTTGCTCGGGCGCGGCCGGGCGGGCGACGGCCGTGTCCTGCTGCGTCACATCGGGCTCGCGTGGTCGACGCTGTGGCGGACCCGCTGGGCCACCAGGCCGACACGGTGACGACGATGCCGTTCGCGAACATCCGGGCCGATCTGCGCGCCTACGGCGGGCACTGGTGGGCCCAGGGGTTCTGGGCGATGCTGGTCTACCGCTACGGCCGCTGGCGGTATACCGTCCGGCCGTCCCTGCTGCGCAAGCCGCTGTCCCTCGTCTACCACGTTCTCTTCAAGCTGGTGCAGATCGTCACCGGGATCGAGCTGCCCTGCGAGGCGGAGGTCGGCCGCAACTTCGTGATCGACCATTTCGGCGGCATCGTCGTCAGCGGGTTCGCGAGGTTCGGCGACGACTGCCGCATCCGCAACGGCGTCACGGTCGGATTGAAGCGGGCCACCGATCCCTGCGCGCCGGTCATCGGCAACAACGTGGATATCGGCGCCGGGGCCAAGGTCCTGGGGGCGATCGTTGTCGGCGACAACGTGGTCATCGGCGCCAACGCGGTGGTCGTCACCGACGTGCCGCCGAACAGCCTGGCGCTGGGGGTCCCGGCGACGATCCGGCCGCTTTCGGACCCGCCGCCGGCCGGCATCGACGCGCCGCGGAAGGGCTTGCATTCCGCCTCGTAACGCACTATCACTGCGCCCCACTTCGCACGCGGGCTCGCGGCCCTCGGCGCCCTGCGCCGTCCGGTCGCTCCGGTGTCCCCCCGGTGGTCGGGGGGATGACGTCCGCGGAGGCTCAACCGGAAAAGGACGGACCAGGATGACTCTGCCGACTTTCACCATGCGCCAGCTCGTCGAGGCAGGCGTTCACTTCGGCCATAGCTGCCGGCGTTGGAACCCCAAGATGGAACCCTTCATCTACGGGTCCCGCAACAACGTGCATATCATCGACATGCGCCAGACGGTGCCGATGCTGCATCGGGCCATGGAGGCGGTGCGCGACATCGTGGCCGGCGGCGGCCGGGTGCTGTTCGTGGGCACCAAGCGCCAGGCCGGCGAGCGGATCGCCGAGGCGGCGTCGCGCTGCGGGCAGTACTATGTCAATCACCGCTGGCTCGGCGGCATGATGACCAACTGGAGCACCATCTCGCATTCCATCAAGCGCCTGAAGGACCTGGAGGCGCAGCTGGACGGCGAGACCACGGGCCTGACCAAGAAGGAGCTGCTGGGCCTGACCCGCGAGCGCGAGAAGCTGGAGCGGTCGCTGGGCGGCATCAAGGACATGGGCGGCCTGCCGGACATCCTGTTCATCATCGACACCAACAAGGAGGCCCTGGCCGTGGCCGAGGCCAACAAGCTGGACATCCCGGTGGTGGCGGTTCTGGATTCCAACAGCGATCCGCACGGCATCACCTACCCGATCCCCGGAAACGACGACGCCTCGCGGGCCATTTCGCTGTACTGCGACATGATCTCGGGCGCCGTCCTGGGCGGCATCCAGGCCGAAATGGCGGCCACCGGGGCCGATCTCGGCGCGCGGGAGGACGTCCCGGCCGAGACCCTGCCGGAGCCGGAGGCGGCGGCCGGGGATGCCGCGGCGGACGCTTAAGTTTCACATGTTCGGACGGCGGCGGATTGCTATCCTGCCGCCGCGTTGACGCATAACCGATTGGACGGAACGGGGGAATCATGGCCCAGATAACGGCTGCGCTGGTCAAGGAACTGCGCGAGAGGACCGGCGCCGGGATGATGGACTGCAAGAAGGCGCTCGGCGAGACCGGCGGCGACCTGGAAGGCGCGGTCGACTGGCTGCGCAAGAAGGGGCTTGCCGCGGCGGCCAAGAAGGCGGGGCGGATCGCCGCCGAGGGCCTGGTCGGGGTGCGGGTGGACGGCACCCGGGGCGCCGTGGTGGAAGTCAACTCGGAAACCGACTTCGTGGCCCGCAACGAGACCTTCCAGGCCTTCGTCACCGAGGTGACCGGGCTGGCCGTCGGCACCGACGGCGACGTCGAAGCCCTGGGCGGCGTCGCCTATCCGGGCACCGGCCGCACGGTGGCCGAGGAGCTGACCCATCAGATCTCGACCATCGGCGAGAACATGATCCTGCGCCGTGCCGCCACCCTGGCGGTCGACGACGGGGTGGTCGCCTCCTACACCCACAGCGCCCAGGCGCCGGGACTCGGCAAGATCGGCGTCCTGGTCGGCCTGCGGTCGAGCGGCGACAAGGCGGTGCTGGAGACGGTCGGCAAGCAGATCGCCATGCACGTGGCGGCGGCCAATCCGCAGGCGGTGTCGCGCGACGACGTGGACCCGGACGCCCTGGAGCGGGAGCGGGCGGTGCTCGGCGACCAGGCCCGAACCTCCGGCAAGCCGGAGGAGATCATCGGCAAGATGGTCGAGGGCCGGCTGCGCAAGTTCTACGAGGAGATCTGCCTGCTCGAACAGGTGTTCGTGATCGACGCCGAGAGCAAGGTCCGGGCGGTGGTCGACGCGGCGGCCAAAGATGCCGGGGCGCCGGTGACGGTCACCGGTTTCGTGCGCTTCGCGCTCGGCGAGGGGGTCGAGAAGAAGCAGGAGGACTTCGCCGCCGAGGTGGCCGCGACGGCCGGCAAGTAGGCCGGCGGACCACGGCCCGATCGTGCCAATTTTGTGAAAGACCATACGGCCCGGATTGTGTATGATCCGGGCCGTTTGCCACTTCGGCGGGGACGGGCGCGCGATCGACCGCGTGCCCGAAACGGGGCGTCAGACCGAAACACGGAACGAGACCATGTCGGCAGGGCCGAAATACCGTCGCATTCTCCTCAAGCTTTCGGGCGAGGCCCTGATGGGCGAAAGGCCGCTCGGCCTCGACCCCGACGCGGTGTCGCGAATGGCCGAGCGGGTGAAGGAGGTGCGCGCCCTGGGGGTGCAGGTCGGCCTGGTGATCGGCGGCGGCAACATCTTTCGCGGGATGTCGGAGACGGCGAAGGGCATCGAGCGGACGACGGCCGACTACATGGGCATGCTGGCCACGGTGATGAACGCGCTCGCCATGGGCAGTGCCCTGGAGACGCGCGGCGTCAAGGCGACCGTGATGTCGGGGCTGTCCATGCCCACGGTCTGCGAGCCCTATACCCATCGCGAGGCGGTGCGCCGCCTCGACCGGGGCGAGGTGGTGCTGTTCGCCGGCGGCACCGGCAACCCGTTTTTCACCACCGATACGGCGGCCGCCCTGCGGGCCGCCGAGACCGGCTGCGAGGCCCTCCTGAAAGGCACCCAGGTCGACGGGGTGTACGACGCCGACCCCAAGACGACGCCCGACGCCAAACGCTACGACCGCCTTAGTTACGCCCAGGTGTTGACCGACAATCTGCGGGTGATGGACCAGACTGCGGTCGCCCTGGCGCGGGAGAACGGACTTCCCATGCTGGTGTTCGACGTGCACGCTCCGGGCGCGCTGGCGGCGGTGGTGCGCGGCGACGGCCGCTGCACGGTGATCGAGGACTGAACGAAACGACTATGGCAGGCAGGAAAGACCAACGGCCATGACCCAGCACTCTGATTTCAAGAGCCTGAAAAAGGATGTTGCCCACCGCATGGAGGGGGCGGTCAACGTGGTGCACCAGGAGTTCGCCGGGCTGCGCTCGGGACGCGCCGCGGCGAGTCTCCTGGAGCCGATCCAGGTGGAGGTCTACGGCGCGACCATGCCGATCACCCAGATCGGCAATATCGGGGTCCCGGAGCCGCGCCTGCTGACCGTGCAGGTGTGGGACAAGAGCGCCGTGAAACCGGTCGAGAAGGCGATCCGCGACGCCGGCCTCGGACTCAATCCGCAGGCCGACGGACAACTGATCCGGGTGCCGATTCCGCCGCTGACCGAGGAACGCCGCGTGGAGTTCACCAAGATCGCCGGCAAGTACGCCGAGGACGCGCGGGTGGCGGTCCGCAACGTGCGCCGGCACGCCATGGACGATCTGAAACGGATGGAAAAGGACGGCCGGATCTCGCAGGACGAGCACCGCGATCACGGCAAGGAAATCCAGGGCCTGACCGACGACGCCATCAAGAGGATCGACGACGCCCTGGCCAACAAGGAAAAAGATATCCTGCAAGTCTGATCATGGAAACCGCGCCGAAAATCAGCATCGAGGGCCAGCCGCCCTTGCACGTGGCCATCATCATGGACGGCAACGGGCGGTGGGCGAGGGCGCGCGGCCTGCCGCGCAGCGCCGGCCACCGCAAGGGGGTGGAGGCCTTGCGGCGGGTGGTCGAGGCGGCGCCGGGCCTGGGCATCACCCATCTCACCCTTTACAGCTTCTCGTCCGAGAACTGGCGCCGGCCGGCCGCCGAGGTGCGCGACCTGATGGGTCTGCTGCGGTTTCATCTGCGCAGCGAGACGGAGGAACTGGAGCGCAACAACGTGCGGCTGCAGGTGATCGGCGACCGCGCCGGCCTGTCCGACGACATCGTCCGCCTGATCGAGGGGGTCGAGGAACAGACTCGCCGCAATACCGGCCTGACCATGGTCATGGCGCTCAATTACGGCGGCCGCGCCTCGATCGCGGCGGCGGCACGCCGGGTCGCGGAGCGGGTCGCGGCCGGCGACCTCGACCCGGCGGCGATCGACGCGGACAGCTTCGGGGCGGCCCTGGAGACCGCCGCCCTGCCGCCGCCCGACTTGCTCATCCGGACCGGCGGCGAGAAGCGGATCAGCAACTTCCTGCTGTGGGAACTGGCCTATACCGAGTTCGTGTTCTTCGACACCTATTGGCCGGATTTCAGCAGTCAGGAACTGGAGCATGCGGTGTTCGAGTTCCGCGGCCGCGAGCGCCGGTTCGGCGCGGTCGGCGTCTGAGCATCGCGGGATGGCGTCCCACGACACCGCCGCCGCGACGGCACCCGGCGACGACAAGGGGCGACGGTCGGCCTGGACCCGGATCGCGTCGGCCTTGGTGATCGCGCCGCCGGTGATCGCGGCGACCGTCCTGGGGTCGCCGTTTTTCGAACTTCTGGCGGTCGCTTGCGCGGTGATCCTCGGCTACGAGTGGTGGCGCATGTCGGCCCGCGGCGCGTCGGGCTGGGGCGCCCTGCCGCTGATCGTCGTGCTGCTTGCCGCGGTCGGCACGGCCGACCTCGGCGAGTTCCGCTGGATGCCCATGGTGTGCTTCGGCGGTGCCATGATGGTGGTCGTGGTGTCTATGACCTTCGATCTGCCGGTGCTGTGGCCGGCGCTCGGGTCGTTCTACTTCGGGCTGCCGCTGTCGGCGTTCATCTGGCTGCGCGACGATCCGCAGTGGGGGGCGCCGGTGGTGCTGTGGCTTCTGGCGGTCGTCTGGGCGACCGACACCGCCGCCTACGCGGCCGGACGCCTGATCGGCGGCCGCAAGCTGGCGCCGCGCATCAGCCCCAACAAGACCTGGGCCGGGCTGTACGGGGGACTCGTCGCCGGGGGGCTGGTCGGGCTGGCCGCCGACCTGTGGCTGGACACGTCGTCGCCCGGGGTGCTGACCGCGCTGGCCGTCTGCCTGGCGGCGGTGGCGCAGGCGGGCGACCTGCTGGAGTCCCACTTCAAACGGCATTTCCGGGTGAAGGATACGGGAACCCTGATTCCGGGTCATGGCGGGCTGCTGGATCGGATGGACGGCTTGCTGGCCGCGGCGGCGGTGCTGGCCGTGGTGTTGGCGTTAAAGGGGGGAATCGGCGGATGGCTGGTGGCGAACTGACGGCGGGCGCGACGCCCCGCCGGGTCAGCGTGTTCGGCTCGACCGGGTCGATCGGCTGCAACACCCTGGACCTCCTGGAGCGCGATCCGGAGGCCTACGCGGTCGAGGTGCTGACCGCCAACCGCAACGCGGAGCGGCTGGCCGAGCAGGCGCGGCGGGTCGGGGCGCGGCTGGCCGTGGTCGCCGACCCGGCGCGCTACGCCGATCTCAAGGACGCCCTGTCGGGCAGCGGTGTCGAGGCGGCGGCGGGGCCGGAGGCGGTGGCCGAGGCGGCCGACCGGCCGGCCGACTGGGTGATGGCGGCGATCGTCGGCGCGGCCGGACTGGCGCCGACCCTGCGCGCGGTGCGCAAGGGCGCCGTGGTGGCACTGGCCAACAAGGAGACCCTGGTCTGCGCCGGCGAGATCGTGATGGCCGAGGTGGCGCGCTGCGGCGCCACCCTGCTGCCGGTGGACTCCGAGCACAACGCCATCTTCCAGGTGTTCGATTTCGCGCGCCCGGAGGGGGTCGGGAAGATCATCCTGACCGCCTCCGGCGGTCCGTTCCGCGACAGGGACCTCGGGTTCATGGAGACGGTGACGCCGGAGCAGGCGGTGGCGCACCCCAACTGGAACATGGGCGCCAAGATTTCGGTCGACTCGGCGACCATGATGAACAAGGGCCTGGAAATGATCGAGGCGTCGCATCTGTTCCCGGTCCCGGACTCGGCGATCGAGGTGATCGTCCATCCGCAGTCGGTCATCCACAGCATGGTCGCCTACAAGGACGGCAGCGTCCTGGCGCAGCTCGGCTCGCCGGACATGCGCACGCCGATCGCCTACAGCCTCGCCTGGCCGGATCGCATGCCGGCCCCGGTCGACATGCTGGACCTGGCCAGGGTCGCCAAGCTGACCTTCGAGACCCCGGATCCGCGGCGGTTCCCGGCCCTGCGGCTGGCCCGCGAGGCCTTGCAAGGCGGCGGCGCGGTGCCCACAGTTCTCAATGCCGCCAACGAGGTGGCGGTGGCCGGTTTCCTCGACCGGCGCATCGGGTTCCTGGACATCGCGCGGGTGGTCGAGGACACCATGGGGGAGGCACCCGGCGGCGTGGTGTCGACCCTCGGGGAGATTCTGGACGTCGATGCCTGGGCGCGGCGCCGGGCGGCCGAACGCATGACGGCCGCCGCCGCCCAGTGAGCAAGGGAATACGGATTTGGAAATTGTCGATCTGTTGGTGCAGTACCCGCTGACGTTCATCGTCGGCCTGTCGGTGCTGGTGTTCGTGCACGAGTTCGGCCACTACATCGTCGCCCGCTGGGCCGGGGTGCGGGTCGAGGTGTTCTCCATCGGGTTCGGGCCGGAAATCTACGGCCTCGACGACCGTCACGGCACCCGCTGGAAGTTCAGCGCGATCCCGCTCGGCGGATTCGTCAAGATGTTCGGCGAGGGCAGCGAGACCCTGACCGACGGCAGCGGCGCCGAGCGGCCGATGAGCGACGCCGAAAAGGCGGTTTCGTTCCATCACAAACCGCTGGGCAAGCGGGCCGCCGTGGTGTTCGCCGGACCGGCGGCCAATTTCCTGTTCACCATCGTCCTGCTGGCCGGCCTGTTCGCGGCGATCGGACAGGACAAGCCGCTGGCCGGAATCGGCCACGTGCTGCCCGACGGCGCGGCGATCGAGGCGGGATTCCAGGCCGGGGACCGGGTGATCGGCATCGACGGCCGCGAGGTGCGCTGGTTCATCGAGCTCAAGGAGATCGTCGAGGCCAACCCGGAAACGCCGCTGGCCTTTTCGGTGCTGCGCGACGACACGATCGTGACCCTGACCGCCACCCCCCGCGCCACCGGCGAGGGACCGCAGCGGCGCGGTCTGCTGGGCGTGCGGCCGGACCCGGCGCAGGTCGAGACGGTGAGCTATGGCCCGCTGGAGGCGATCGGCGCGGCGGTCGTCAGGACGGCCGACATGACCTGGCAGATCCTCGCCTTCGTCGGCGACATGCTGTCCGGCAACCGGGGCACCGAGGGACTCGGCGGGCCGCTGATGATCGCCAAGCTGATGGGCGATATCGCGCAGGCCGGATTCGACAAGCTGCTGTTCCTGATCGCCGCCCTGTCGCTGAACCTGGGGCTGATTAACCTTTTCCCAATCCCGATGCTGGACGGTGGGCACCTGGTCTACTACGCGATCGAGGCCGTGCGCGGCAAGCCGCTGGGCGAGCGGGCCCAAGAATACGGTTTTCGTTTCGGTCTGGTTCTGGTATTGGCATTGATGGTGTTCGCCACCTGGAACGATTTGGTGAACCTGCAGGTCGTTCAGTTCTTCAAGGACTTGGTGTCCTGAATCCCAGGGTCACCCTGAGGCAAAGGGGGAGCGCGTGTTGGTCCGGCGGTTTGCCCTGTTCGTGGTCGCCGCGTTGGCCCTGCTGGCCACCGAGCGGCCGCTTTCGGCGCAGCTGTCGGGGGTGATCTCCGAGATCGTGGTCGAGGGCGCGCAGCGCATCGAGGAGGACACGGTGCGCTCCTACATGCTGGTGCGGCGCGGCGATCCGTTCGATCGGGCGCGCATCGACCAGTCCCTCAAGAAGCTGTTCCGCACCGGCCTGTTCGCCGACGTGGCGATGGGCCGGCGCGGCAATGCGCTGGTCGTCCGGGTGGTCGAGAACCCGGTGATCAACCGGATCGCGTTCGAGGGCAACCGGCGAATCAAGGACGAGGACCTGGAGGCCGAGGTCACCCTGCGGCCGCGCGTCATCTACACGCGGACCAAGGTCCAGAACGACGTGCAGCGCATCCTGACCCTGTACCGGCGGCGCGGCCGCTACGCGGCGACGGTCGACCCCAAGGTCATTCAGTTGCCGCAGAACCGGGTCGACCTGGTGTTCGAGATCGACGAGGGCGAGGCGACGGCGGTGGAACGGATCCGTTTCGTCGGCAACACGGCGTTCAGCGACTCCCGGCTGCGCGAGGAAATCCTGACCAAGGAAACCCGCTGGTGGCGGTTCCTGACCGGCGACGATACCTATGATCCCGACCGGGTGACGTTCGACAGCGAGCTTCTGCGCCGCTTCTACCTCAACGAGGGATTCGCCGACTTCCAGGTGCTCTCGGCGGTGGCCGAGATGACGCCGGACCGCAAGAGCTTCTTCATCACCTACACGGTGGACGAGGGGCCGCGCTATCGCCTCGGAAAGGTCGACCTGACCTCGAACCTGCGGGATTTCGACGTCTCCCGGGTGGCCGACGTGGTGGAGATCGAGTCCGGTGACTGGTACTCGGCCGACGACGTGGAAGAGACGATTTCCGATCTCACCTACGAGGTCGGCGAGTTGGGAATCGCCTTTGTCGATGTGCGGCCGCGCGTCGAGCGTGACCCCGAGAACCGGACCATCGACGTGACGTTCCAGGTCAACGAGGGGCCGCGGGTGTTCGTCGAGCGGATCGACGTCACCGGCAACGTGCGCACCGAGGACCGGGTGATCCGCCGCGAGTTCCGGCTGGTCGAGGGCGATCCGTTCAATGCCGCGCGCCTGCGCGATTCGCGCAAGGAACTGACCGACCTGGGATTCTTCGAACAGGTGGAGGTGGAGCAGGTCCCCGGCAGCGCGCCCGACAAGACGGTGATCGAGGTCGACGTCCAGGAGCGCGCCACCGGCTCCCTCTCGTTCGGGGCCGGGTTCTCGACCACCAACGGGGCCTTGGGCGAGGTGTCGATCCAGGAGGCCAACCTGCTGGGCCGCGGTCAGAACCTGAAGGTGACGGCCACCATCGCGCAGCGCCAGAGCAAGATCGACCTGTCGTTCACCGAGCCCTATTTCCTGGGGCGCCAGGTGGCGGCCGGGTTCGATGTTTTCCACACCTCGACCGACCAGCAGGACACCCAGTCGCACGACCAGTCGATCACCGGGGGCGCCCTGCGCGCCGGCTATCCGATCACCAAGCACCTGAGCGAGAGCTGGCGGTACACGCTCAAGCAGACCAAGATCGAGAACATCGCGGCCGGCGCCTCGACCTACGTGCTCCAGCAGGCGGGCACCAGCCTGCTGTCGGAGGTTTCGCACGGCCTGCTCTACGACCGCCGCGACAGCGTCCTCACGCCCTCCGAGGGCTATTACGTGCGCCTCGGGACCGACCTGGGCGGCGTCGGCGGCGACCGGCGTTATCTGCGCAACACCCTGCGCAGCGAATACTTCTATCCGGTGGCCGACCAGTGGGTGCTGTCGGTGGGCGGCAGCGCGGGTTATATCGTCGGCCTGGGCGAGGACGTCAACATCGTCGACCGGTACTACGTGGGCGGCGTCGATCTGCGCGGCTTCGCGTCGTCCGGCATCGGGCCGCGCGACAGCGCCACCGAGGATGCCCTGGGCGGTCAGTGGAAATATACCGGCAGCGTCCAATTGCGGTTCCCGTTGGGGCTTCCCAACGAATTCGGGATCACCGGCCGGCTGTTCAGCGATTTCGGCAGCCTGGGCGGCGTCGAGCCGTCGGGGCCGCAGGTCCAGGACACCGGCGCCGTGCGCCTGTCGGTCGGCGCCGGCCTCGGCTGGGAATCGCCGGTCGGCCCGATCGGAATCGATTTCGGAATCCCGGTGGTCAAGGAATCGTTCGACATCGAGGAAACCATGCGGGTGAATTTCGGCACGAGGTTCTAGTTCATGAGATTGCGTTTCGTCATCCTGCCCTTGATCGCCGTGATCGCGGCCATGGCCGCCGACCCGACGGCGCGGGCCCAGGAGTCCGGCGCCAACCGGCAAGGCGTTCAGCTCAAGTTCGCGGTCATCGACATGGACCGCATCGTCAAGGAGGCCAAGGCGCGGGCCGAGATCGAACGGCAACTCGACGAGTTGCGCCAGAAGGTTCTCGCCGAGGCCCGCGAGGAGGAGGAGAAGCTGCGCCAGGCCAACATGGAACTGGCCCGTCAGCGCAGCCTGCTGTCGCCCGAGGCGCATGAGCAGAAGCGCCGCGAGTTCAACGAACAGATGGCCGCCGCGCAGCGCCGCGTGCAGGCCAGCCGGATCGCCATCGCCAAGGCCGAGCAGGAAGCCATCAAGACCTTCCAGAGGGCGCTCGGCGACGTGATCGCCGAGGTGGCCCAGAAACACCAGATCACCCTGTTGCTGCGCCGCCGCGAGGTGGTGGTGTCGCCGGAATCGCTCGACATCGCGTCGGAGGTCCTGGCCCGCCTGGACGAGGCGCTGCCGGCGGTCAAGGTGCGCGTCGACTGGTCGTCCGGGCAGTAGCCGATGCCGGACCCGAGGTTCTTTCCCGTCGCCGGACCGTTCACCCTGGCGGACCTGGCGGAGATCGGCGGCGCGGCCCTGTCCGACGCCGCCGACCGGACGCGCCGGATGGTCGGCGTGGCGCCGGTCGAGGACGCCGGACCGGATCAGGTGTCGTTCCTCGACAACACCAAGTACGTCGCGGCGTTCGAGGCCAGCCGGGCCGGGGCCTGCGTGGTCCGCCCGGCGCAGGCCGGGCGGGCCCCGGACGGCATGGCCCTGCTGCTGAGCGACGACCCCTATCGCGCCTACGCGAGGATCGCCTGGGCGTTCCATCCGGCACCGCGGCCGGAACCGGGGATCGCGCCGTCGGCGCACATCGACCCGACGGCCCGGCTGGGCGCCGACTGCCGGGTCGATCCGGGCGCGGTGATCGGGGCGCGGGTCGAGATCGGCCCGGGATGTCACGTCGGCGCGCACGCGGTGATTGGCGACGCGGTGGAGATCGGCGCCGAGTCCCGGATCGGCGCGCAGTGCACCCTGCAATGCTGCGTGATCGGCGAGCGGGTGATCCTCCATCCCGGAGCGCGCATCGGCCAGGACGGATTCGGCTTCGCGCTGGGTGCGTCCGGCCACCTGAAAGTGCCGCAACTGGGCCGGGTGATCGTCGGGGACGACGTGGAGGTCGGCGCCAACGCGACCATCGACCGGGGGGCCGGGCCGGACACCGTGATCGGGGCCGGAACGAAGATCGACAATCTCGTGCAGATCGGCCATAACGTGCGCCTCGGCCGGGGCTGCGTGGTGGTCGCCCAGGCCGGCCTGTCGGGCAGCACCCGGGTGGGCGACATGGCCATGTTCGGCGGCCAGTCCGGGATGGCGGGCCATCTGACGATCGGCGACGGGGCGCGGGTGGCCGCCAAGTCGGGGGTGTTCCGGGACATTCCGGCCGGGCAGACGGTGACCGGGATTCCGGCCCTGCCGGTGAAGGAATTCTGGCGGCAGGTGGCGGCGTTGTCTAAACTGGCAAAAAGAAAGGGAGACCGGTAAGTCATGGACACGGGGAACACCGTGCAGGAGTCGTCGAGAACCATTCCCATCGAGCGGATCATTGAAATGATCCCGCACCGGTATCCGTTTCTGCTTGTCGACCGCCTGATCAACGTGGTGCCGGGCGAGGAAGCCACCGGCGTCAAGAACGTCACGATCAACGAACCCTTCTTCCAGGGCCATTTCCCCTCCAAGCCGGTGATGCCCGGCGTTCTGATCATCGAGAGCATGGCGCAGACGGCGGCCGTTCTGGTGGTGCAGACCCTGGGGGCGGGCGCGGAAGGCAAACTGGTCTATTTCATGTCGGTGGACAGCGCCCGCTTCCGGCGTCCGGTCGAGCCGGGCGATCAGGTCCTGGTCCACGTGAGTCGTCAGCACAGCCGCGGCAACGTCTGGAAGTTCAAGGGCGTCGCGCGGGTCGACGAGACGGTGGTCGCGGAGGCCGTGTTCGCGGCCATGATCCGGGACAAGGCATGACCGACATTCATCCGACCGCGATCGTCGATTCGCGGGCGCATCTGGGCGAGGACGTCCGGATCGGTCCGTTCTGCCTGGTCGGCGCCGGGGTCGAGTTGGCGGACGGCGTGGACCTGCTGTCCCACGTGGTGGTCGAGGGGCGGACCCGGATCGGCAACGGCACGCGGGTGTTTCCGTTCGCCTCGATCGGCCATCGCCCGCAGGACCTCAAGTACCGGGGCGAGCCGTCGTCGCTGGAGATCGGCGCCAACAACACGATCCGCGAACACGTGACCATGAATCCGGGCACCGAGGGCGGCGGCATGGTGACCCGGGTCGGCGACAACGGCCTGTTCATGGTCGGCAGCCACGTGGCCCACGACTGCCAGGTCGGCGACAACGTGATCCTGGCCAACAACGCCACCCTGGCCGGTCACGTGGCGGTGGGCAACTTCGCCATTCTGGGCGGCCTGTCGGCGGTCCATCAGTTCGTGCGCATCGGCCGCCACGCCATGGTCGGCGGCATGTCGGGGGTCGAGCGCGACGTGATCCCCTATGGCTCGGTGATGGGCGACCGGGCGCGGCTGTCGGGCCTCAACATCATCGGCCTGAAGCGCCGCAACTTCGACCGCGAGACGATCCACGACATCCGCAAGGCCTATCGCCTGATTTTCGCCCGCGAGGGCACCATGCCGGAGCGGCTGGCCGATGTGATGGAGGAGTTCGAATCCAACGAGCCGGTGCGCGAGATCGTCGATTTCATCCGCGTCGAGAGTTCGCGCGGGGTCTGCCTTCCCGACGATGGGCATGACGGCTGAGGATGCCGGAACGCTCGGCCTGATCGCCGGGCGGGGCGATCTTCCGTGCCGCGTGATCGAGGCCTGCCGGGCGACCGGCAGGCCCTGTTTCGTCTTGGCCCTGCGCGACCAGGCCGATCCGGCGGTGGTTGAGGGCTCGGACCATGCCTGGGTGCGCCTCGGCGCGGCCGGCGAGGGTCTGCGGCGGCTGCATGCCGCCGGAGTGGTCGACCTGGTGATGGCCGGCGGGGTACGTCGGCCGGGACTTTTCGACCTGCGGCCCGACCGGCGCACCGCCCGCTTCCTGGCCAAGGTGGGGCTGCGGGCGCTCGGCGACGACGGCCTGTTGCGGGCCATCATCGGCGAGCTGGAGGCCGAAGGGTTCCGGGTCCTCGGGGTGCACGAGATCCTGCCCGACCTGCTGGCGCCGCGCGGCCGCCTGGGGCGCCATGCCCCGGATGCGACGGCGCGCCAGGACATCCGGCGCGGCGCCGAGGTGGCGGCCGGGCTGGGCCGTCTCGACGT
>JANQGL010000309.1 GCA_028277325.1 Magnetospira sp. | reverse complement strand
AAGGTCGACATTCGTTTGGTGAATCGCTGCACAAACAAATGCTTGACTGGGGCGCCGGGCCGACAAAAGGTGCACCTTTTGTCGGAGTCGGTGCACTAGTGTGGTGGATTCGAAGTTCGCGATATTATTCGGGGCAGAGTCCATGGCGAACTTCGACTCCGAAACCACACTCGAATCAAGAGGTCACCTAGTGGTCTGATCGTGACGCTTGGTTCCCAAGCGTTACGTGAATCGGACCACCAGATCAATTGCCTGGTGGATCGACCGACCGAACGCTTGGGTACCAAGCGTTTGATCCGATCCACTAGGGCCTGCAGACAATCACCCGCCCAATACGCGATCATCCCAATCGCAGTATGCGCGCGCAACCATTTCACAGTCCCGATGATCTATATATATCGACGGCCCGAGAAATGGAATCAGAACCTTTCCCGGCCTTTGCCGGGACGCGGGCGCCATAGGAGATACCAGGCCAGCCCGAGCCCCTGCAACGCCAGCACGCCGCCGAACGCGGCTTGGTATCCGGCCGCCGCGAATCCGCCGTCCGCCGCGCGCGGCCACAGATCGATCGTCTCGCCGATCCCCCACTGCACCGCGAAGGCGATCACGAACACCAACAGATTGAGCCCGGTGTTGACACGCCCGGCGAGACGGGCCGGAAAGGTCTGCGACAGGCTGGCGTAGGTGATGATTCCCGAGGTGCCGAAAAAGCCGAACGCGATCCACAGCGGCAGCGCGGCCGCCGTCCATTGAAGAACCAGGGCGACCTGGACCAAAAGGAACAGGCCCATCCCGGCCACCGCCACGGTCAGGCTCGGAACGCCGTGCCGCGACAGCCGTGCCGCCAGGCTGCCCAGCCCCAGATGGCCGACCAGCATGGCCGCCGCGATCATCAGCAGGGCCCGCGCCACGCCGTCGCGCGGCAGACCGGCCACGTCGGCCAGCCAGGGACCGGACCACAGGCTCTGGATCGACAGGAACGCCGCCTGCGACAGGCAGGCCAGCGGCGCAATCCGCCAGAAGGCCACCGACCCGAACACCTCCCCGACGCCGCGCAGCGCGTCCCCCCACGACATCTCCCCGGACGGCCTTTGGTGTTCCGGCACCACCGCCCAGACCAGGATCCCGACGCAGAGGGTCGCCACCGCGAGGCCCCAGAACAGCCCCCGCCAGTCGGTGGCCGCCAGGGCCCATGCCACCGGCTGGGTGGCGGCCAGGGCGCCGAGGCTGCCGGCCGCCATCTGCAGCCCGTTGATCTGCGGCAGGCGGTGGCGCGGGAAAAACCCCACGAAGGCGGTGAACGCCGCCATCAGGCAGGCCGACACGCCGAACCCGATCAACGCCCGCCCGGCCAGCAGCCCCCCCAGCCCGCCGGCCGCCGCGAACAGCGCCGCGCCGGCCGCCGCGAACACCAGCAACACCGCTTCGCTGCGCCGGGCGCCGAACCGGTCGAGGAGAACCCCGAGCGGCAACTGAAACGCCGCGAAGGCCAGGAAATAGGTGCTGGTCAACAGCCCCAGCGACCCCGCCGCGAGGTCCAGGTCGCGGATCAGGTCCGGCGCGATCACGTTGTTGACCGTCCGATAAAGATAGGACAGGAAGTAGCCGAGGGCGAACGGCAGCAGGACCCGAACAACGATCAGCGGCGACGGGGGGCGGGACGGTCCCCGATCGGCGTCGGGGCGCGGCGGGTCGAGAGGCATCGGCGCGGTCCCCCCGAAGGTGGCGGCGGCGTGGATCGTCTGGATTCAAGACATTAGCACATGTCCGGCGGCGAAACGCGAAATGGGTCGAAATCGGCCCCGAAACCCTTTATTGATGAGCCGATGTCAAGCCTCTTCAAGAGCCTGCTCCGGTGACAACCCGCCGACAAAGGACCTGGATCGACCGGATCCGCCGTCTGGCCCATTTGCGACTGGTCATACCATTAAAGCGCAGCCCCCACCCTCCGGAATACACGGCCAGGGCCGCCGCCGTGGGACTCGCGGTGGCGTTGACGCCGACCGTCGGCATCCAGCTGATCGCCGTTTTCGGGCTGTGGATCATGTGCCGGTGGAGCCGCCGCACCGATTTCAGTCTGGTGGTCGCGCTGGCCTGGGTGTGGGTCACCAACGCCCTGACCATGCTGCCCATCTACTATACGTTTTACGTGACCGGGCAGTTCATGCTCGGCCGGTGGGACGACCTGTCGGGCTATCAGGGATTCATCGACGTGTTCCAGGCCGCCTTTCAGGACGACCTCGGGTTCCTCGACCGGATCTGGGCCCTGGTCCGTCTGTCCGCGCAGGAACAGGGTCTGGCCATGTTCGTCGGCTGCATCCCCTGGGCGACCGGCACGGCCTGGGCCGGATATGCGTGGTCGCTCAAACTGTTACGGGTCCGCCAGGCGGCCCGCCTCAAGCGGTTCAAGGAAACCGACAGCCCGCGGCAAGCCGAGGCGTCGGACCTGCCGCGCGGCGACTCTTGAATTCCCCTACGCGGGTTGTGACAATAGAGCGTCGCATTGCACAACGCCCGAAACCGACGGTAGTCCCATGCATGTCTCGCAACTCGAACCCGAAACCCTGACCGGCATCTGCCTGGCGCTCGACCCCGAGCCGACGCCCGATCATCTCATGCAGCGGATCGGCGACGCCTATCCGGCGCTGCGGCTGCGCCATGTGCTGACCGATTCCGACTGGTACCGGATCGGCGGCGTGGTCCGCCCCGACGGCACGACGGTGACCGACAACCTGGCCGAATGGGTGTACCACGAATCGGAGGGCAACGTGGAAACGCTGCTGGCCCGCTATGGCGAGTCCGGGTTGATGGCGACCGCGTTCATCGGCCGCACCCATTACTTCGTCGCCCCGACCGGCGAGGGAGCGATGGACTTCGACCAGATCGAGGTCGAGGAAGTGGAGGAGGTGATCGAGCGGCCGCTGTTTTTCGAAAACGACCTGCTCGACAGCGTGGAGGA
>JANQGL010000308.1 GCA_028277325.1 Magnetospira sp. | reverse complement strand
GTCGGCGACCCGGCCGGAGCGGCGGACGATCAGCGAGCGGTCGATCGACATGCCGGCCTCCGCCGCCAGCGCGGTGAAGTCGCGGATGGTGCACAGATGAATGTTGGGCGTGTCGTGCCAGCTCAACGGCAGGGCATCGGTGACCGGCATCCGGCCCCCCACCAACAACGCCAACCGCACCCGCCAATAGCCGAAATTCGGGAAGCTGACGATGGCGGTATGGCCGATGCGCCCGAGATGCTGCAGCACCGTCTTGGGCGCCCGCACCGTCTGCAAGGTCTGGCTCAGCACCACGCAGTCGAAGGCGTCGCTGGGAAAGTCGGCGAGGTCGGTGTCGGCGTCGCCCTGGATCACCGACAGGCCGGCCGACACGCTGCCCCGCACGCCCTCCATGGACAGCTCGATGCCGCGCCCGTCCACCTGCTCGACTACCTGACCCATTTCAAGCAGGTGGACGGGCGCGGCATCGAGCTGTCCATGGAGGGCGTGCGGGCCAGCGTGTCGGCCGGCCTGTCGGTGATCCAGGGCGACGCCGACACCGACCTCGCGGAGTATCCCGACGCCGCCTTCGACTACGTGATCCTCAGCCAGACCCTGCAGGCGACGCGGCGCCCCGACCACGTGCTGGAGCACCTGGTGCGGATCGGGCGCCACGCCATCGTCTCGGTGCCCAACTTCGGCTACTGGCGGCTGCGCCTCTACCTGGCCGTCCACGGCCGCATGCCGCGCAGCCGCAACCTCCCCTACGCCTGGTACGACACCCCCAACATCCACCTGTGCACGCTGAAGGATTTCGTGAGCCTGTGCCGGCAACTGGAGATCGTCATCGAGCGCGCGGTCACCGTCAACGGCTACGGGGTGCCGCACCGCCTGGGCTCCAACTCCACCATCGCCAACCTGTTCGGGGAGAACGGGGTCTATCTGCTGGCCCGGCGTTGAACCAGCCGAAATCGGGTTTCCGTCTCCGAGATGTCGCTTGATTTCCCCGGCCGCCGGGCGACCATGGGCGGCATGTCGGAGCGGACCTCCCCCCTTCAGGTGTTCGTCGCCTTCCTGCGCCTCGGCCTGACCTCGTTCGGCGGGCCGGTGGCCCACATCGGCTATTTCCGGACCGAGTTCGTCGCCCGCCGAGAATGGCTCGACGACCGCGCCTATGCGGACCTCGTCGCCCTGTGCCAGTTCCTGCCCGGCCCGACCAGCAGCCAGACCGGCATCGGCATCGGCCTGATGCGGGCCGGCCTGCCCGGCGCCGTCGCCGCCTTCACCGGCTTCACCCTGCCGTCGGCCGTCCTGATGACCCTCCTCGGACTCGGCGTCGCGGCCCAGGGCGACGCCCTGCCGCCCGGCCTGCTGCACGGCCTCAAGGTGGTCGCCGTCGCGGTGGTCGCGCAGGCGGTCTGGGGCATGGCGAGGAACCTCTGCCCCGACGCCCCGCGTGCCACGGTGGCGGTGCTGGCGGCGGTCGGGGTGATCGCGGTCCCGACTCCGCTCGGACAGGTCGGGGTGATCGTTCTCGGCGGACTGATCGGCTGGTGGCTGCTCAAGTCGCACGACGCCCCGGCCGAGGGTCCGTCGCTCCGGGTTCCGATCGGGCCGCGCGTCGCGGCCGCCGCGCTGGCCCTGTTCGCGGCGCTCCTGATCGGTCTGCCGGTGCTCGCCGCCGCGCTGCCGGCGCAGGGCCTGGCCCTGGTCGACGCCTTCTACCGGGCCGGCGCCCTGGTGTTCGGCGGCGGCCACGTCGTCCTGCCGCTGATCGAATCCCAGGTGGTGGACCCGGGATGGGTCGACCGCGAGACCTTCCTGGCCGGCTACGGCGCGGCGCAGGCGGTCCCCGGTCCGATGTTCACCCTCGCCTCGTTCCTCGGCGCCGCCGCCGAACCGGCGCCGAACGGCCTCCTGGGGGCGATCCTCGCCACCGGCGCGATCTTCGTCGGCGCCTTCCTGCTGGTCGTCGGCGGCCTGCCGTTCTGGGCGCGGCTGTCGCGGGCGACGGTCATGCGCAAGATGCTGACCGGCATCAACGCGGCGGTGGTCGGGCTGCTGCTGGCGGCGTTCCACGATCCGGTGTGGACGTCGGCCATCGAATCGCCGTCCGATTTCGCGCTGGCCCTGGTCGCCCTGGTGTTGCTGGTCGCCTGGAAGACGCCGCCGTGGCTGGTGGTGATCGTCACCGCGCTCGGCGGATGGGGGGTCGCGGCGGCGGGCGGAATGGGGCTATGATGTCGACCCGTTTCCCGACGCGACCGCACCGGACCCCGCCGCCCGATGACCGACCCGCCGCCCCGCCACGTCTATCTGGTTGACGGATCCGGCTTCATTTTCCGGGCCTTCTTCGGCACCAAGACCCGGATGACCCGGCCCGACGGCACCCCGACCAACGCCGTCTATTCGTTCACCCGGATGCTGATGAAGCTGATCGCGGACACCGACGCCGACCACGTGGCGGTGATCTTCGACAAGGCGCGGCGCACCTTCCGCAACGACATCTATCCCGACTACAAGGCGCACCGCCCGGAGCCGCCGGAGGATCTGGTGCCGCAGTTCGCGCTGATCCGCGAGGCGGTGGCGGCGTTCAACGTGGCCTGCCTGGACCACGACGGCTTCGAGGCCGACGACCTGATCGCCACCTATGCCCGGATGGCCCGCGAACGGGGCGCCGACGTCACCATCGTGTCGTCGGACAAGGACCTGATGCAGCTGGTCGACGACAGGGTGTCGTTGTGGGACGCCATGAAGAACCAGGTGATCGGGCCGGAGCAGGTGCGCGAGAAGTTCGGGGTCGGCCCCGACAAGGTGATCGACGTTCAGGCGCTGGCCGGTGACGCCTCCGACAACGTCCCGGGGGTGGCCGGGATCGGCCTCAAGACGGCGGCCGAGCTGATCACCCGGTACGGCGACCTGGACACCCTGTTGGAACGGGCCGCCGAGATCAAGCAGCCGAAGCGCCGCGAACGTCTGATCGAGCAGGCCGAGCTGGCGCGCATCTCGCGGCGGCTGGTGACCCTCTGCGACACCGTGCCGGTGGCGGTGCCGCTGGAGGACATGAAGGTGCGCCGTGCGGACCCGCAGCGCCTGCTGGCGTTCCTCGAGGCGCAGGCGTTCAAGTCCCTGCTGCCCAAGGTGACCGGCGACCTGACCGCCAACGGCGACCTGGCGCGGGCCGTCGAGACCGAGGCGGTGAACGCGGCCCGCGACTACGAACTGGTCACCGACCCGGCGCGGCTCGACGCCTGGATCGCCGAGGCCACGCGGGCCGGCCGGGTGGCGGTGGACACCGAGACCACCGGTCTCGATCCCCTGCGGGCCGGCCTGGTGGGGGTCTCGCTGGCCGTCCGGCCCGGCCATGCCTGCTACGTTCCTCTGGCCCACAGGGCACCGGGCGATCAGGGCGACCTGTTCGGCGACGGCGGCGACGAGGCGGCGGCGCCGGACCAGATCCCCCTTGAAGACGCCGTGGCCCGCCTCAAACCGCTGCTGGAGGACCCGTCGGTTCTCAAGATCGGCCAGAACCTGAAATACGACATGCAGGTCCTGGCCCGTCACGGGATCGCGGTGGCGCCGATCGACGACACCATGCTGTTGTCCTACGTGCTCGACGGCGGCCTGCACGGCCACGGGATGGACGAACTGGCCGACCTGCATCTGGGCGTCCAGACCGTCAAGTTCTCCGACGTGGCGGGCAGCGGCAGGAAGCAGGTCACCTTCGACCGGGTGCCGCTGGACAAGGCCCTGGACTATGCGGCCGAGGACGCCGACGTGACCCTGCGCCTGCATGGGGTTCTGAAGCCGCGTCTGGTGGCGGAGCGCATGGTCACCGTCTACGAGACCCTGGAACGGCCCCTGGTGCCGGTCCTGCGCCGCATGGAGGCGGCCGGAATCAAGGTGGACGCCGGGTTGCTCAGGGACCTGTCGGTCGATTTCGCGGCCCGCCTGGGCGACCTGGAACAGGAGGTGCACCGGCTGGCCGGGCGCGAGTTCAACGTCGGATCGCCGAAGCAACTGGGCGAGGTGCTGTTCGACGAGATGGGCCTGCCGGGCGGCAGGAAGGGCAAGACCGGGGCCTATGCCACCGGCGCCCAGGTGCTGGAGGACCTGGCGGCGCAGGGTCACGACCTGCCGCGGCGGGTCCTCGACTGGCGGCAACTGGCGAAGCTCAAGAGCACCTACACCGACGCCCTGCTGGAGGACATCAACCCGGACACCGGGCGGGTGCACACCAGTTTCGCGCAGACCGGCGCCGCCACCGGACGCCTCGCCTCGTCGGATCCCAACCTGCAGAACATCCCGATCCGCACCGAGGAAGGGCGCAAGCTGCGCCGCGCCTTCGTGGCCGAGGACGGGCACGTGCTGCTGTCGGCCGACTATTCGCAGATCGAACTGCGTCTGCTGGCCCACGCGGCCGACGTGACGACCCTCAAGGAGGCGTTTCACGCCGGGATCGACATCCACGCCCTGACCGCGTCGCAGGTGTTCGACCTGCCGGTGGAGGGCATGGACCCGATGGTGCGGCGGCGCGCCAAGGCGATCAACTTCGGGATCATCTACGGCATCTCGGCGTTCGGCCTGGCCCGCCAGCTGGGGATCGAGCGCGGCGAGGCGGCACGCTACATTGACGCCTATTTTGAGCGCTATCCGGGGATCAGGGCCTACATGGAGCGCACGGTCGCCTTCGCGGCCGAGCACGGCTTCGTGCAAACGCCGTTCGGCCGCAGGGTGCACGTGCCGGGCCTCAAGGAGAAAAACCCCAACGCGCGCGGGTTCGCCGAGCGGGCGGCGATCAACGCGCCGATCCAGGGCGGCGCCGCCGACATCATCAAGCGGGCGATGATCCGTATCCCCGATGCCCTGGCCGACACCGGTCTGGGCGCCCGCATGCTGCTTCAGGTTCACGATGAATTGATCTTCGAAGTCCCTGAGGACGAATGCGAGGCGACCCGCGAAAGTGTCCGCGCGGTCATGGAATCCGCGGCCCAGTTGAGCGTGCCCCTGGTGGTCGACAGCGGTGCCGGCGCCACCTGGGCCGACGCCCATTGACGGTCCGCCCCGGCGGAATAACCTTGTGGATAGGGTTGCCTCTTTACGGATCGAAAAAATTGGGATTAAATCGGCTTAAAGCTGACATTAAGAATCATTCATACACACTCGAATTGGCGTCGCGTGAGGGTTTCGCGCCATAGGGCGATAGGGAACTAGTGGATCGAACCCAACATTTGAGTCCCTCGGTGCTGGCGGGTCAAGTGATGGTAAGACACTCAAACGTTGGGGTGATTTGATCCACCGTGAATGACTCTAGTGCACCGACTCCGACAAAAGGTGCACCTTTTGTCGGCCCGGCGCCCTAGCCAAGCATTTGTTTGTGCAGCGATTCACCAAACGAATGTCGACCTTCGCCC
>JANQGL010000148.1 GCA_028277325.1 Magnetospira sp. | reverse complement strand
TGCGCGGCGTGCCGCTCGCCCGCACCTCCGACTTCCAGGCCGGGCAGGACATCCGGGCCGGCGTGTTCAACGACGAGTTCGACCGCCTGGCGGCCATGGTCCAACAGGTCGATGACAGCCTGTCGCGGGTGGTGCGCCGCGCCGCCAGCGCGACCGGCACCGCCGACCTAACCCTGCCCGAGCCGGTCGCCAACGCCCTGATCGGCTGGAACGCCGCCGCCGACGGGCTGGAGAACGGCCCCACGGCGACCGAGGTTTCGAACGCCGAGGGCCACCCCACCAATGCCGCGGGTTCGGCCGCCGCCGCCGCGTCCAGCCCCTCCGACGCGGCCTCGTCGGCCTCCGACGCCGCCGCCAGCGCCACGGCCGCGCAGGCCGCCGCCGCGCAGGCCGGTCTGAGCCTGGACCCGGTCCCGGTTTCCGGGAACGTCACGGCCGAAGCCGGGAAGATCTACATCTGCGACACCTCCGGCGGGGCGATCACGGTCACCCTGCCGGTGATCGCGACCGGCGGCGGCGTGGTCGGCGTCAAGAAGGTCAGCGCCGACACCAACGCGGTGTCGATCGTCGCGCAGGGCACCGACACCATCTCGCCCGACCCGTCGACCCTGACCGGCCGGGGCGACTGGTGCATGTGCTATCCGGACGCGGACGTCAGCCCGGACGCGTGGTCGGTGATGGCCGTGGGAGCGGCGGTGGCCGGCTCCATGGCGCCCGAGGTTTTCGTCGACGGGGTGGATTACACGTCCGGATCGTCCACGACGCTCACCCTGTCCGTCGCCGCCACCACGGCACAGGTCATGGTCTTCATGGGCGGCGCCATCCAGCGACCGACGACCGATTACTCCGTGTCCGGGACGACGCTCACTTTCACGAGCGCCATTCCGAGCGGTGTGGATACAATCCTTGCGTTCGTCGGTCAGAACCATAATTCGCTCGGCGATCTTGCCCTGCTCGATACCGTAGGGACCCCCGAGCTGACAGATGGCGCGGTTACGACACCCAAGCTGGCACATACGGCCGTCTCTCCGGGGTCCTACACCAACGCCGACATCACGGTGAATCAGCAAGGCCAGATCACGGCGGCGGCCAACGGGTCGGCAAGCACCTACCCGAAACTTCAGTTGGTCGTTCAGGACGGCGCTTGTTCCCTTACGACCAGCTACTCGCTTTGCACATTCTCGACGGAGATATTCGACAGCGAAAGCGCCTTCGATCCCGGCACCGAGACGTGGACGGTCCCGGCCAACGGGACATACATGATCGAAGCCGACTTCATGTTGAACTCAACCACCGCCAATGAAGTAACTTGCGCAGTCCGAGTCGATACGACGAATGTCAAGGAGCGTAGTCTTAGCGGTGGAGGGGCCGCGGGTGATCGTCTTCGCATTGTTTACGTTGCGGCATTGACGGCGAGCCAGGATGTAACGCTCCGAGGCAAGATTGCTACCGGCGGGGCTTCTCTCAGCGACATCAATTTACTCATCACGAGGCTGTTCTGATGACATCGACAATCGGCAAAGAGGTGGTCGAGGGCCTGCCCGCGGCACTGACCAAGCTCGACGGGATCGAGGCTTCGGCCGACGTAACCGACGCGGCGGCCGTCGCGGCGGCCGGCGCCGTGATGGACGGGGACTTCTCGGCCGTCGGCCTGATGAAGCGGACCGGCGCCGGCGCCTATTCCGTCGTCACGGACGGATCGACGGACTGGAATGCGGCCTACGGCTGGGGCGACCACGCGTCGGCCGGCTACGCCACCCAGTCCTGGGTGACGACGCAGCTCGGAGGCTACGTCCCCGACAGCCGCACGGTCTCCGCCGGCAGCGGCCTGACCGGCGGCGGGGCGCTGTCGGTCAACCGGACGCTCGCGCTCGATATCGACGGCCTGACGGCCGACGGCTCGCCGGACGGCGCGGCGGATTACGTCGCGACCTGGGATGCCGGCGCCGGGGGGCTCAAGAAGGTTCTTCTGAACGACCTGCCCGGCGGCGGATCGGCCGACAGCGTTATAGGCACCGGCCTCTACCACGGGACCCGCGTCGCCGCCGACCGGGGCCTGTACGTCGATCCGTTCCCCCTGAAATCCGAATCTGGCAGCGCGACCTTCGCCGCCGACACGATCTACTACGCGCTGGTCTACCTGCCGTCCATGGACGCCAACTGGATCGGCCTCCGGATCTTCGTCACCAGCGCGTCGGCCTCCGGATCGTGCCTGGTCGGCCTTTACGGCGTCGGCAGCGACAGCGGGCCGGGGACCCTGCTCGCCGCCGCCGACGCGATGGCGACCGACGGCACCGGGTGGGTCGACGCGGCCCCCGGCCTGGCGGGCGGCACGGGGCTCGCCGGGCCGGGGTGGTGCTGGCTCGCGGTGATGTTCGACCAGTCCTGCGCCATGCGGGCCACCGTCACCCACCGCCTGTCCATGCCGACCCTGGGCATCAACATCTACGCCGCCCACGCGAGCATCCAGAACGGCAAGGCCTCATACACCTGGACGGGATCCCTCCCCGCCGCGGCGCCCGCCATCACCACGACGACAAACGAGTATTTCCCGGGGGTCCTGTTCGACCCGCCGGCGACCAGCTAGGAGTGACCCATCATGCACCCCATCACCCGGTACCTCGAAAAGGGACCCGGCCTGCATCTGGCCATCGCGCGGGCCGGCCATGTCCTGGTCCGGCGCGGCGGCCTGTATCTGGCCGACGATCCGGCCGCCGTGCAGGCGATCGTCGACGCCTACGACCCGCTCCCGGAGGCGCAACAGGCGGCCAAGGCCCGGGTCGACGCCGCGGCCGGGGCGGCGCGGGCCCGCCACATCACCGTGGCCCCGGGCCAGGAGGCGGTCTACCTGATCAAGGAGGCGGAGGCGCGGGCCTATCTCGCGGACGCGACCGAGGGCGCGCTGCTGGCCGCCGAGGCCGCCGCGCTCGGCCTCGATGTCGCCGCCGCGGCGCAGGCCATCGTCGCCCGGGCCACCGCCTGGCGCAGCGTCGCCGCGACCATCGAGGGCCTGCGCCTGGGCGCCAAGGCCGCCATCGACGCCGCCGCCGACCGGGCGGCCTGCGGACCGCTCGCCGACGCCGCGGTGGCCGGCCTGGAGGCGGTGTGATGACCGCCTTCAAACCCCGCCGCCAGCTGGTCGCCGAGAGCATGAAGTCCGCCATCGCGGCGCTGAAGCCGCCGTCGATCGCCCGGGTGGCGCGTCTCCTCCTCCTCTCGGCGGTGGTGCTGGCGGCGATCGCCGCCGCGACGGTCCATTTCCTCGCGACCGCTCGCTGACGCGAGACCACCGCCGTCCGCAAGCCCGGAGTCCCCAGACCCATGTCCAAAAACCCCACACCGCGCCGCCGCAAGGCGCGGGACCTGGAGGCGGTGCGCGATCGCCTGTCCAGCCTGCTGCCGCCGCTGCTGGAAAACGCGGCGGCCAGCTATCAGGCGTTCGCCGGCCTCGACCCGCCCGAGGACGTCAAGGGCTTCACCGCCCATCACGCCGCCTGCAAGGCCGCCCTGGCGCATCTCGACCTGCTCGCCAAGCTGGCCCGCTGGGCCGAGGGCACGGCGGAGGCGGCGCCGCCGGCCGAACCCGACAGCGCGGCCCGCCTGCTCGCCGAGGCGCAGGCGGCGCTGGCCGAACACGCCGATCCGGAGGACGACGACACGGACCTCCTGGCATGAGACCCGATATCGACTTCCCGGAGTTCGTGTTCATCTGGATGCGCCTGCAGGGCCTGGAGATGCCGGCCCTGCACCGGCGCATCTGCCGCTGGCTGGCCGCCCGCTGGACGCGCGGCGACCGCGAGCTGCTCCTTCTCGCCTTCCGCAACAGCGGCAAGTCGACCCTGGTCGGGCTGTTCTGCGCCTGGCTGCTGGCGGGCGATCCCAACCTGCGGATCCTGGTCCTGGCGGCCGATCTCGCCCTGGCCCGCAAGATGGTGCGCAACGTCAAGCGGATCGTCGAGCGGCATCCGTTCACCCGCGGCCTGAAGCCGAAACGGGCCGACCAGTGGGCGGCCGACCAGTTCACCGTGCAGCGGCCGGGCGAGCTGCGCGACCCGTCCATGCTGGCCAAGGGGATCGGCGCCAACGTGACCGGCTC
>JANQGL010000109.1 GCA_028277325.1 Magnetospira sp. | reverse complement strand
GCAGCGGCGGCCCGACCTGCGCCAGGCGCGGGCCGACCTGCTGCCCCCCGACCGCCGGGTCGCGGCGGCGGTGGCCGACCGGTATCCGGCCCTGAGCCTGAGCGCCAGCCTGACGACCACGGCCGAGAACGCCCGGGACCTGTTCGGCCTGTGGCTGGCCAGCCTGGCCGCCAACCTGGCGGCGCCGCTGCTCGACGGCGGCTCGCGGGCCGCCGAGGTCGACCGCACCCGCGCCGTGGTCACCGAGAAGCTCAACGAGTTCGGGCAGTCGGTGCTGGATGCCCTGGGCGAGGTCGAGGACGCCCTGGAAGGCGAGTCCCGGCAGCGCCGCTACGTGGACAGCCTGCAGACGCAGCTCGACCTGTCGGCCGAGGTGATCCGCCGCATGCGCGACCGCTACAGCGGCGGCGACGTCGATTACATCAGCGTGCTGGACGCCCTGGAAACCCACCAGACCCTGGAACGCGAGTCGCTGACCGCCAAGCGGTCGCTGCTCGACGAGCGGATCGATCTGTGCCTGGCCCTGGCCGGCGGCTGGACCCCGGAGGTGCCGGCCGGCCCGGGCGACGAGGAGACCCCCCGATGAGCGAACCGCATCCGCACCGCCTGCCGCGCGTCCTGCGGGTCGCGTTCAAGATCCTGCTGCCGCTGCTGATTCTCGCCGTGGCGGTGGCCGGCGGCGTGCAAATGATGTCGACCGCGCCGAAGGCCAAGCGGCAGGCGCCGCCGCCGCTGGCCCGTCTGGTCGAGGTGGAGACGGTGCCGGTCGACGCGATGGTCGCCGAGGTGGAGGCGATGGGCGAGGTGGTGGCGGCGCGCAGCGTCGACCTGCAACCGCGGGTGTCCGGCCAGGTCGACTGGGTCAGTCCGGACTTCCTGCCCGGCGGCCTGTTCGCCAAGGGCGACCGAATCGTCGGCCTCGACGCGACCGACCTGCGGCTGGTGCTGACGCAGCGCGAGGCGGCGCTGGCGGAAGCGAAAAGCGACCTCGCGATCGAGCAGGGCCAGCAGGTCATCGCGCGCCAGGAGTTCGAGCTCCTGGGCGCCAAGATGGGCGACGACGAAACGGCCCTGGTGCTCCGTCAGCCGCAACTGGCCGCCGCCCGGGCCGCGGTCACCACCGCCGAAAGCCAGGTGCGCCAGGCCCGCCTGGACGTTCGGCGCACCGGCATCGCGGCGCCGTTCGACGCGGTGATCGAACGCCGCGAGGTGGATCTCGGCGCCCAGGTCACCACCGCCACCACGGTGGCGACGCTGATTGGCACCGACGCCTTCTGGGTGCGCGCCGAACTGCCGGTCGACCGGTTGGGCTGGATCGACATCCCGCGCCGCGACGGCGAGGCCGGGGCCCGGGTTCGCGTCTACAACGAGGCGGCCTGGGGATCCGGCGTGTATCGCGTCGGCCGGGTGGTGCGCCTGGAGACGGCCCTCGAATCGCAAGGGCGGATGGCGCGCCTGTTGATCGCGGTCGACGACCCGATGGCGCTGCGACCCGAGACCGCCGGCGCTCCGGTCCTGTTGATCGGCACCTACGTACGGACGGTGATCGAGGGCATGCGGGTCGGGCCGGGACCGCTGGTCGACCGGCGGCTGCTGCGCGACAACGACACGGTGTGGGTGATGACCGACCGGAACGCCCTGGAAATCCGGCCGGTGGCGTTGGCGTTTCGCGGCCGGGAGCGGGTCCTGATCGGTGACGGACTGAGCGGCGGCGAACGCCTGGTGAAAACCGATCTGGCGATTCCGGTCGATGGCATGGCGTTGCGGGTCCGCGACGCCGACGCCGACGCGGGAGGCGGATCATGAGGTCGGCCGCCTGGGAGCATGGCTGGGTCGCCTGGCTGGTCCGCCACCGGGTCGCGCCCAACCTTCTGATGCTGGTGCTGATCGTCGGCGGCCTGCTGATGTCGCGCGAGATCAAGCAGGAGGTGTTTCCCGATTTCGAGCTGGACATGGTCGTGGTCAGCGTCGCCTACCCGGACTCCAGCCCGGAGGAGGTGGAGCGCGGGGTGGTTCTGGCGATCGAATCGGCGGTCCGCGGCATCGACGGGGTCGGCAAGGTCGAGGCCACGGCCAGCGAGGGCAGCGCCAGGGTCGTGCTGGAACTGGAGGAAGGGATCGACCGCCAGGAGGCGCTCGACGACGTCACCCAGGAGGTGGACGCCATCGACACCTTCCCGGACGACGCCGAGGACCCCAAGGTGGTGCTGGCCAGCCGCCGCCGCGAGGTGCTCTACGTCGACATCTACGGCGACGTGTCGGATTCGGTGCTGCGCGACCTCGGGATGATGGTCCGCGACCGGCTGCTGCTGCAGCCCGGAATCAGCCAGATCGACCTGCAGGCGACCCGCGACCCGGAAATCCGCGTCGAGGTGCCGCTGGCCCGGCTGCGCGCCCACGGACTGACCCTGAGCGACGTCGCCGAGCGCATCGGCGACCTGGCGGTGGAGGTGCCGGGCGGCAGCCTGGAGGCCAGTTCGGGCGACATCCTGTTGCGGGTCGAGAACCGCCGCGACT
>JANQGL010000024.1 GCA_028277325.1 Magnetospira sp. | reverse complement strand
GTGCTCGGGCTGGCCACGGGGACCACCCTGTGGGCCACCGCCAGCGCCTTCGGCATGGCCGCCGTGCTGGCCCAATCGGGCTGGCTGTACGGTGCCGTCAAGGTGGCCGGGGCGCTTTACCTGATGACCCTGGGCGTTCGCCTGCTGCGGTCCGACGGAGCCCCCATTCCGCTGTCGCGGCCCGGGGCCGGGCCGATCCGGGGCACGCCCTTCAAGGCGTTCCGGACCGGCCTGTTCACCAATCTCTCGAACCCCAAGACGGCGGTCTTTTTCGCCAGCCTCTATGCGACCCTGATGCCGCTGGCGCCGCCGTTGTGGCTGCAGGTGGCCAGCGTCGTGGTGATCGTGAGCATTTCGGTGTCCTGGTACGGCGGCATGGCGATCCTGTTTTCCCACCGCCGGGTCGCGATGCGCTACAATGCGTCCCGCAAATGGATCGACCGGGTGACCGGCGGCCTGTTCGTCGGCCTGGGGATCGGGCTGGCGCTCGACCGCTGATCCGGTCCGGACGCGGAGCGGAGCGGGATGGCCAGCACCGAGGCGCAGAACAGATGGCGGCGCAAGAACCGTTTCGTGAAACGCCAGCTCAACGTGATGACCCGCAAGCTGGTCCACGATGGCCTGTCCGACCTGGCCGACGACTTCGCCTTGCGCGGCAAGGGGGAGGCGGTGGCGTTCGCGGTGTTCGTCGCCAAGGCCCTGCAGCAGCAGGCCGACTTCAATGCCGAGGCGGCGCGCCTGCTGGACCTGTTCGCGGAGGCCTATCGGCGCGACCGCGACCTGTTCGCGGACTGAGCGCCGTGCCGGTCGACCCCCAGGCGGTCATCGCCATCATCCGCGCGGTGGCCGCGCGCGAGGTTCTGCCCCGGTTCGGCCGTCTGCGGCGTGCCGACATCCGCACCAAGAGCGGCCCGGCCGACCTGGTGACGGTGGCCGACATCGAGTCGGAACGGGCCCTGACCGCGGCCCTGACCGCGGTGCTGACGGGCAGCCGGACCCTGGGCGAGGAAGCGGCGGAGGCCGAGCCGACCCTTCTCGCGCGCCTGCGCGAGGACGCTCCCGTCTGGGTGCTCGATCCGGTGGACGGCACCAACAACTTCGCACGCCGGCGGCCGGAGTTCGCCGTCATCGTCGCCCTGTGCCGGGGCGACGCCATCCTCGGGGGCTGGATCCACCGGCCGCTCGGCGGCGAGACGGTCTGGGCGATGGCGGGCGAGGGGGCCTGGATCGACGGCCGCCGCCTGCCGGCCCTCGATCCGCCGCCGATCCAGGACATGCGCGCCGCCCTGAATCGCAAGATGTCACGACGTCTGGACGCGGCGCGTCCGGGGCGCGGCGGACGACTGCCCAAGGCGGTGCCGCGACTGTTCTGCGCCGGCTGCGAATACATGGCGCTGGCCCGCGGCGACCTGCACGTTTGCCAGTTCGACCGCCTGAAACCCTGGGACCACGCGGCCGGCGTCCTGATCCATCGCGAAGTGGGCGGAACGGACGCCTACGCACCGGACGGCACGCCGTATCGCCCGTCGGGGCCGGCGTCGGGCAACCTGCTTCTGGCACCGAGCCCGGAGACCTGGAAAATCCTTCACGGCGTGGTGGGCGCGGACTAATCTGAACGACCTTCCGATGTCTTTCGGCGATCAACGGATCCTGGGAACGACAGCACCATGAGCAAGGTTTCCGCCGCGTTTCTCGGCCTCGGCGTGATGGGCCGTCCGATGGCCGGCCACCTGTCGCTGGCCGGTCACGCGGTCACCGTCTACAACCGCACCGCCGCCAGGGCCGTCACCTGGATCGCCGAGTACGACGGCGACATGGCGGAGACGCCGCGCGAGGCGGTGCGGGACGTGGACGTCGCCTGCCTGTGCCTCGGCAACGACGACGACGTGCGCGCCGTCGCCTATGGCGCGGACGGGATCCTGGCCGGGATGGCGAAAGGCGGTATCCTGGTCGATCACACCACGGCCTCGGCCGAACTGGCGCGCGAGCTGGCGGAGCGGGCGGCGGAGCAGGGGGTTGGGTTCCTGGACGCGCCGGTGTCGGGCGGTCAGGTGGGGGCCGAGAACGGCAGCCTCACGATCATGGTCGGCGGCGACCCGGAGGTGTTCGCGCGCGCCGAGCCGGTGATCTCGGCCTACGCCCGGGCGGTCACCCTCATGGGCCCGGTCGGAACCGGTCAGCTCACCAAGATGGTCAACCAGATCTGCATCGCCGGCCTGCTGCAGGGGCTGTCCGAGGGGCTCGCCTTCGCGCAACGGGCCGGGCTCGACGGCACACGGGTGATCGACGTGCTCGCCAAGGGCGCCGCCGCGTCCTGGCAGATGGACAACCGGTCGCACAGCATGCTGGACGATCGTTTCGATTTCGGATTCGCCGTCGACTGGATGCGCAAGGACCTCGGGATCTGCCTGAACGAGGCGCGGCGCAACGGGGCGCGGCTGCCGGTCGCCGCCCTGGTCGACCAGTTCTACGCCGCCCTCCAGGCGCGCGGCGGCGGGCGCTGGGACACCTCCAGCCTGATCCGCCTGCTGCGCGACGAGGGGTGATCGAGCGCCAACCGTCAGAACGGAATCGCCAGGCGCGGCGCCTCGCGGCGGAATCCGTTGATCTCCCACACATAGACCGTCATGCCGTCGCGCTCGACCACGCGCGTGGCGTTGTGGTCGCCGACCCGGGCGTCGGTGCGCAGCCGCAACTCGCCCTGCATGGTCAGGCCGATATCACGCAGGCGCCGGGCGTTGTCGGCCGAGACCGAGGTGCCGCGCAGGGTGACCCGGCGGCTGATGCTCGAATAGGCGAGGCTCAGCATGGCTTCGTTGCGACGCAGGAACGTCACCGATTTATCTACTAGTAGATCTCCCCGGCGCTTGTAGCGGATCCGGAAGATCCCCTTGCCGTAATGCGCGTGGTCCACCACGCCGGCGTCCCGGGCCAGGTCGTCCATGACCTCCGCCACCTTGGCGCGCTGCTCGAGGGCGCCGATGCCGCCGTCGCGGATCGCCGCGTAGAGGGGCAGGCGGGCGAAGAACCCGTCGATCTCCATCTCGTAGAACCCGCGCCGGGAGATTTCGATCTCGGCGTCGAACTTCACCGGCAGGTAGCATCCGGCCAGGACGAGACCGGCGACCACCAGGAGAAGCGCCCGAACCGGCCGTCTCAGCCCACGGTGTGTTTGGCGGCGCGCCATAGGGTGTCCATTTCCTCCAGTGTGGAGTCCTCCGGCCGCCGGCCGTCGGCGTGCAGGCGGTCCTCGATGGCCCGGAACCGGCGCTCGAACTTGGCGTTGGTATGGCGCAGGGCCGATTCCGGGTCGATGCCGAGCCGTCGGGCCAGATTGACCAGGGCGAACATCACGTCTCCGAGTTCGTCCGCCATGCGGGTCCGGTCGCCGGTGTCCAGTTCGGCCCGCAACTCCGTGACCTCCTCGGCGATCTTGTCCAGCACGTCGCGCTCGTCGGTCCAGTCGAAGCCGACCCGGGCGGCCCGTTTCTGAAGCTTGAGGGCGCGGGTGAGGGCGGGCAGGCCGGTCGTGATGCCGTCCAGCGCGCGGGGGACGTCCCCGATCGACTGCGCCTTGTGGCGGCGTTCCTCCGCCTTCTGGTCTTCCCAGGCCCGCGTCTGGTCATCGGCGGTGTCGATTCGAATGTCGCCGAACACGTGCGGGTGGCGCTTGAGCAGCTTTTCGCAGATCGCGCCCGCCACGTCCTCGTAGGCGAAATGGCCGGCTTCGTCGGCCATCCGGGCGTGGAAGACGACCTGGAGGAGGAGATCGCCCAGTTCGTCGCGCAAATGCGCCATGTCGCCGCGCTCGATCGCCTCGGCCACCTCGTAGGCTTCCTCGATGGTGTGCGGGGCGATGGTCGCGAAGGTCTGTTCCAGGTCCCACGGGCAGCCGCCGTCCGGATCGCGCAGCCGCGCCATGATGTCCAGCAGTCGGTCGGTCTGTCGGCTCATGGGGGAAATACTCCGGCGGCAACGGGATCGCGGACGGGTCGCATCATCGTCGGCAAAGGGGCTTGGACGCAAGAGCGCTTTTCCGGCCGCGGACCCGGAATTGTCGCATAATGTATATTATGGAAAATACGAGGTTACGAAAAACGGAACGGCTCACACGCCGCCCGCCGCGTCCGGCGCCAGAGTATTGGTGCACTCGATGATCAGGCCGTCGTAAGCCACCCGGACGCCGCGCGGCAGTTTGGCCTCCGTCGCGTCGTGGTCCATCGCCACGCTCAGGTGGGTCAGGAACGCCTGACGCGGCCGGATCCGGGAAACCCATTTCAGCGCCAGCGCCGTATGGGCGTGGGTTTCGTGCGGATCGTCGCGGAACACTCCGACCACCAGCGTGTCGACCCCGGTCAGGATGTCGAACGCGGTGTCCGGCAACTGGATCAGATCGGTGCAATAGCCCAGGCCGCCGATCCGGAACCCAAGCGAGGTGCTGAACCCGTGATCCTGCTCGAAGCAGCGGATGTCCAGGTCGCCCACCGTGAACGTATCGCCGTCGGCGATCGGGCGCGCCTCCAGGGTCGGCTTGTAATAAACCGTCGCCTCCGGATGCAGCGGCTCGAACACGTAGCCGAACCGTTCCCGGATGGTTTCCAGGGTCGGCTCATCGGCGTAGCACGGAAGCGGCCGCTCGATGTACCGGTTCACGGCGCGCAGGTCGTCGATGCCGTGCAGGTGATCGGCATGGGCGTGGGTGTACAGCACCGCGTCGAGACCCCGGATCCCGGACCGCAGGCACTGCTCCCGGAAATCCGGCGAGCTGTCGACGAGGATCCTCGTGTCCTTGTATTGGACCAGGATCGACGGCCGCAGACGGCGGTTCTTGGGGTTGGCGGGATCGCAGTTGCCCCAGCCCTGGAACACGCCGGGGGTACCGCCGGAACTGCCGGTGCCGAGGAACGTGACCCGCATCAGATCACCGCCTCCGGGCGCGTGGCCTTTCGGAACAGCACGAAGAAGTTCTCCGTCGTCGCCCGCACCACCTCCTCCGGTTCGAGTCCGAGCACACCGGCCAAGGCAATCGCCGTGTGGGCGACGAAGGCCGGTTCGTTGCGCTTGCCGCGCTTCGGCACCGGGGCCAGATAGGGACTGTCCGTTTCGATCAGCAAACGGTCCAGCGGCAGCCCGCGCACGGTCGCCCGCAGGTCGTCCGCCGCCTTGAAGGTGATGATCCCGGACAGGGAAACATAAAGGCCAAGCTCGATTGCCGTTTCGGCAACCTCCCGGCCGGAGCTGAAGCAGTGGATCAACCCGGGGAACGGCCCCTTGGCGTGTTCGTCGCGCAAAATGGCCGCCATGTCGGGGTCGGCGTCGCGGCTGTGGATCACCACCGGCAGTCCGGTTTCGCGGGCCGCCGCGATGTGGGTCCGGAAACTGCGTTGCTGGGTCTCGCGGCCCGAGTGCTGGTAGAAGTAGTCCAAGCCGGTTTCCCCGAACCCGACCACTTTCGGGTGTTCGGCCAGGCTCAAAAGGTCGCCCGGACCGGCCGCCGGTTCGCTGTCCACGTTGTGGGGATGGATGCCGAGGGTGCAGTGGATCGCCGGGTGCGCCTCGGCCAGGGCGCGCACCCGATCGACCCGGGTCAGACGGGTGCCGATGGCCAGCAGGCTCCCGACCCCCGCCTCCGCCGCGCGCGCCAGCACCGCGTCCAGATCGTCCGCGAACTCCGGGAAATCCAGATGGCAGTGGCTGTCGACGAGCATCGGGCGTCCTTTCCGCCGGGTCTCGGGTCGCGGCCGACGCGCCCCATTGCCTTGGTTATACCGCGAAACCGCCCCGCATGGACAGCCCCCTGCCCCCTTCCGGTGTTTTCAGGCGCCGTCCGCGTCCGGCTCCACGTGGCGGGGGAAAACCCCTTCCGGTTTCGGCAGCGAGGTCCCGGGCTGAACGGCATGCGCGGGGGTCAGGGCGGCGAAGTCGCGCGCCTCGGCCGGCACCGCCAGCAGGTCCAGCATGCGTCCGGCGGAGTCGGGCATCACCGGCTGGGCCAGGATGGCCAGATGGCGCAGGGTTTCGGCCAGGACGTAGAGCACCGTGCGCATGCGGTCCGGATCGGTCTTGCGCAAGGCCCAGGGCGCCTGCCGGTCCACGTAGGCGTTGGCGGCGCGGACCACCGTCCACAGGTGCTCCAGGGCCTCGTGAAAGGCCTGCACGTCGATCGCCGCGGCCATGTTGTCCTTGATCGCGGCCGCGGCCTTCAAAAGCGCGCGGTCGCCGTCGGAAAAGCCGCCCGGCGCCGGCACCGCCTTGTCGCAGTTCCTGTGGATCATCGACAGGACGCGCTGCGCCAGGTTCCCGAAATCGTTCGCCAGGTCGCCGTTCATCCGGTGCACCATGGCGGCGTGCGAGAAGTCGCCGTCGTTGCCAAACGGCACCTCGCGCAGCAGGAAATAGCGCACCTGATCGAGGCCGTAGGTCTCAACCAGCTTGATCGGATCGATCACGTTGCCCAGCGACTTGGAGATTTTCTGTCCCTCGTTGGTCCACCAGCCGTGCGCGAACACGCGGCGCGGCGGCTGCAGCCCGGCCGCCATCAGGAAGGCCGGCCAGTAGACGGCGTGGAAGCGCAGGATGTCCTTGCCCACCATGTGCACGTCGGCCGGCCAGTAGCGCGCGTAGTCCCCCTCGGTATCGGGGAAGCCGACCGCGGTGATGTAGTTGGTCAGGGCGTCGAGCCACACGTAGACCACGTGGGCGTCGTCCCCCGGCACGTCGACCCCCCAGTCGAAGGTGGTGCGGGACACCGACAGGTCCTGCAATCCGCTTTTCACGAAGCTGACCACCTCGTTGCGCCGCGTCTTCGGGAGGATGAAGTCCGGGTTGGCCTCGTAGAGCGCCAGCAGGCGGTCCTGCCAGGCCGACAGGCGGAAGAAGTAGCTCGGTTCCTCGACCCACTCCACCTCGGCCCCCGAGGCCTTGGCGACGAGACTGCCGTCGGGGCGCTTTTCCAGTTCGGAGTCCGTGTAGAACGCCTCGTCGCGGGTCGCGTACCAGCCGGCATAGGAGCCCAGATAGATCTCGCCGGCGTCGATCAGGCGTCGCCACAGCGCCTGGACCGATGTCTTGTGGCGCGCCTCGGTGGTGCGGATGAAATCGTCGTTCGAATAGTTCATGAACGCGGCCAGGTCGCGGAAGTTCTGCGACACCTGGTCGGTGAACGCCTGCGCGTCGACGCCGGCGGCGCGGGCCGACTTGGCCACCTTCTGGCCGTGCTCGTCGGTGCCGGTCAGGAACGTGACGTCGTACCCGTCGAGCCGCTTGAAGCGGGCCAGCACGTCGCAGGCCAAAGTGGTATAGGCATGGCCGATATGCGGGACGTCGTTCACGTAGTAGATCGGCGTCGTGACGTAGTATTTGGGCTTGGTCATCGGATGTCCTCGTCGAGCGGGCCGCGGCTAGTGTCCCGAATCCGAAGTTCGGGGCATTATTTGGCAGGCGTTTTCGAACTTCGGATTCGATAAGGACACTAGGTAATAATCTGATTCTGGTGTGGCTTTGGAGTCGAAGTTCGCCATGGACTCTGCCCCGAATACTATCGCGAACTTCGAATCCACCACACTAATGTCGTGCCGCGCCCTGCAGGCCCAGGACCAGGGCCAGAAAGACCTGTTTGCGGTCGAGATCGAGGCCGGCGGCGCGGGACAGCAGTCGGTCGGTCTTTTCCCACACCTCGAGCCAGGGATCAAGGTCGCCCGACCGCGTCTCCACGGCCCGCGCGCGGAGGCGCCGCGCCAGCCACCAGCGGGCGATATCGGCCGCCGCCCGGAACCGCTCGGCCGGCGACTCGCCCCGGATCAGCCCGTCCGCGAGATCGTGCAGGGCCACGATGTCCAGGTCCGGCAAGCCGTTCAACATGGACAGCAGGCGCCGCCCCAGCTCCAGGCCGTCCGGATCGGCCAGCGCCAGGGCGCGCGACAGGCTGCCCTCGGACAGGTCGGCCAGCATCCGGCGGTCGTCGACCGACAGGTCGGGCCGCGCGTCGGCCAGCCGGCGATCGACCGTCGCCGTGTCCAGCGGACGCAGGGTCAGGCGCCGGCAGCGCGACCGCAGGGTCGGCAGGACGCGCCCCGGATTGTGGACGACCAGCAACATCAGAACCCGGCGCGGCGGCTCCTCCAGCCATTTCAAAAGGGCGTTGGCGGCGTTGCGGTTGAGCTCGTCGGCCGCGTCGACCACCACCACCCGCCAGCCGCCCTCGGCCGAGGTCTTGGACAGGAAGTCGCCGATCCTGCGCACGTCCTCGATCACGATCTCGTCGCCCATCCGCCCGGTCTTCTCGTTGCCCCTGCGCTCGACGGTCAGCAGATCCAGGTGCGATTCGACGGCGACCCGCTGGAACACCGGGTGCGCCGGATCGCTTCGCGGGTCGGAGGCCGCGGGCGCGGCGGCGCCGAACAGGCCGCCCCCCTCCCCGGCCCCGCCGCCGGTCGATGCCAGCACCTGGCGGGCGAACCGGTAGGCCAGGGTCGCCTTGCCGATGCCACGCGGCCCGCACAGCATCCAGGCATGGGCCATCCGCCCGGAGGCGAAGGCCTCGGTCAGGGTCCGTTCGGCCCCGGCGTGGCCGATCAGGTCCGGGTTGCAACGTGGATGCAGGATCCCGCTCATCCCGCCGCCCTGCTGAACGCGGCGTCCACCATCCCGGCCACGGCCGCCGCGACGTGGTCGGGGTCCGCGGTCGCGTCGACCACCCGGCAGCGGTCCGGCTCGGCGGCCGCGATGTCGAGGAAGGCCTGGCGCAGGCGGGCATGGAACGCGGCCTCCATGCGCTCGAAGCGGTCCCCGGCCGCGTCGCGGCGGGCCGCCGCGCGGGCCAGGCCGATCTCCGGCGGGAGGTCGAGAACCAGCGTCAGGTCCGGTGCCAGGGTGCCGACGGCCAGCCGATACAGCGCGCCGATGGCATCCGGCGGCACCCCCTGCCCGGCCCCCTGATAGGCCGTGGTGGAATCGGCGAACCGGTCGCACAGGACCCAACTGCCGGCGGCCAGGGCGGGTTCGATGCGGCGTCGCACGTGTTCGCGCCGCGCCGCGAAATTCAGCATCGCCTCGGTCAGCGGGTCCCATCGGCCGGGCGGACCGTTCACCAGCAGGGCGCGAATGGCCTCTCCGCCCTCGGTACCGCCCGGTTCGCGGGTCACCAGAACGGGTGTGCCCCGCGCCTCCAAGGTCCGGCGCAATCGCGCGATCTGGGTTGTCTTGCCGGCGCCTTCGCCGCCCTCGAAGGTGATGAACCGGCCGCGCGTCACCCCTGCCCGCCCCACAACAGGTAGTTCACGGCGGCGCCGAGGCGGCCGAACATCCCGAGCAACTCCACGTCCGCGCCGGCCACCAGCGGGACCTCGTGGACATCGCTGTCGGGCGCCGTCACGCGCAGGGTGGCGACCCGGGTCCCCTTGGCGATCGGCGCCGGCAGCGGCTCCTCGTAGGCCACCACCACGTTCATGTCGCGGCGCGCCGTGCGCTGCACGGTCACCGTGAGGTCCTGTGCGATGACCAACGGCACCCGCGCCTGCCGGCCGAGCCACACCGGCGCCTCGATCACCGCGTCGCCGGCCTTGAACAGCCGGTAATTGTCGAACTCGCGGAATCCCCATTCAATGAGCCGTTCCGCCTCGATCGCCCGCTCGCGGGCCGACGAGAATCCGTTGACCACCAACAGGAGCCGCCGTCCGTCGCGCCTGGCGCTCGCCGTGAGGCCGTACCCGCCGCCCTCGGTGTGACCGGTCTTCAGGCCGTCGGCCCCCATCTCCTTGAACAGCAGCGGATTGCGGTTTCCCTGCTGAATGTCGCTGTAGGTAAAACTTGTTTCGGAATAATAATGATAATGTTCCGGAAACCGCCGGATCGTTTCGCGGGCCAGGATCATGAGATCCTCCGCCGTGGTCCAGTGATCGGGATCGGGCCAACCGGAGGCGTTGACGAAATGGCTGTTGACCATGCCCAGGTCCTGCGCCCGCGCGGTCAGGAGATCGGCGAAGGCGCGCTCGGTGCCGCTCAGACCCTCGGCGACCACGATGCAGGCATCGTTGCCCGACTGCACGACGATGCCGCGGATCAGGTCCTCGACGCGCACCCGGGTGTCGACCCGGACGAACATTTTCGACCCGCCCTTCTTCCAGGCCTTCTCGCTGACCGGGAAGGTGTCGTCGAGCGAGAGACGGCCGTCCTTGAGCGCCTCGAACAGCATGAACACGGTCATCATCTTGCTCATCGACGACGGCGGCATGCGCATGCGCGCATTCTTTTCCAAAAGCACGGCGCCGGTGACGTAATCGACCATCAATGCCTGCCGGGCCGCGGTCTCGATCGCCACGGCCGGTCGCCACAACATCGCCGACAACGCGATCGCGGCGACGGTGCAGACCGCCAGACGGCGGACAAGGGCGCTCGGGGCGGATGCGCGAAGGGCGAAAAAGCTCATTGCGGTTTCCCTGTCACTGCATGCACGGACATCTTCAGGGACTTGACGGGCCTACTGTTCGATCAGGCGGGCGTCGACGAATCCGAACCGCCGCACCTCCTGCAGGACCCGTTGGCACTCCAGCAGGGTGGCGAACGGCCCGAGGCGGACCCGATACCAGTCGCGCCCGTTGACCAGGACCTGCGAGACGTCCACCGGGCCGAGGTCGGACAACAGCGCCTCGGCCCGCCGCGCATTCTCGAACATGCTGTAGGAGCCGGCCTGCACGAACAGGCCGGGCGGGGCGGCGGCGGCAACGGGTGTCGCGGGCTCGGCCGACGCCACCCGCGGCGGCGGCGCGGTCCGCGTGGCCGGCGCGACGGATGACCGTGGCGCCGCGGTGGCGGCCGGCGGCGTCAGGGCCTGGGCGTCGACGCCCGGCTTGGCGAGGG
>JANQGL010000016.1 GCA_028277325.1 Magnetospira sp. | reverse complement strand
TCATCCTGAGCGTCCTCTGGACGCGAAGGATCTCCCTCGGATCATGGACCCTTACAGAATCGGTCATCCGAGTTCGGAGCCCTGACCCCCGGACCGGTTCTGAACCCTAGTTCTTCTCCTTGTCCACCAGGCGGTTGGCGGTGATCCAGGGCATCATGCCGCGCAGCTTGGTGCCCACCTCCTCGATGGGATGCTCGGCGTTGAGGCGCCGCGTGGCCTTGAACTCGGGCTGGCCGGCCTTGCATTCCTGGATCCACTTGCTGGTGAAGCGGCCGGCCTGAATGTCCTCCAGAATGCGCTTCATCTCCGCCTTGGTCTCCTCGGTGATGACGCGCGGGCCGGAGACGTAGTCGCCGTACTCGGCGGTGTTGGAAATCGAGTAGCGCATGTTGGCCAGGCCGCCCTCGTAGATCAGATCCACGATCAGCTTCACCTCGTGCAGGCACTCGAAATAGGCCATCTCGGGGGCGTAGCCGGCCTCCACCAGGGTCTCGTAGCCGGCCTGGATCAGGCTGGTCAGGCCGCCGCACAGCACGGCCTGCTCGCCGAACAGGTCGGTCTCGCATTCCTCGCGGAAGGTGGTCTCGATGACCCCCGAGCGGCCGCCGCCGATCGCCGAGGCGTAGGACAGCGCCACCTCCATGGCGTTGCCGGAGGCGTCCTGGTGCACCGCCACCAGACAGGGCACGCCGCCGCCCTTCAGGTATTCGCCGCGCACCGTGTGGCCGGGGCCCTTGGGCGCGATCATGAACACGTCGATGTCGGTGCGCGGCTCGATCAGGTTGAAGTGGATGTTCAGCCCGTGCGCGAAGGCCAGCGCCGCGCCCGCCTTCATGTTGGGGTGCAGGTCGTCGCGGTAGATGTCGGCCTGCAGTTCGTCGGGGGTGAGCATCATCACCACGTCGGCCCAGGCGGCGCATTCGGCCGGGGTCAGGCACCGGATGCCCTCGGCCTCCGCCTTGGCGCGCGACGACGAGCCCTCGCGCAGGCCGACCGCCACCTCCTTGACCCCGGACTCCCGCAGGTTGAGCAGGTGGGCGTGGCCCTGCGAGCCGTAGCCGATGACGGCCACCTTCCTGCCCTTGATCAGGTTGACGTCGGCGTCCCGGTCGTAGTACACGCGCATTGAAATCTTCCTTTGAGTTGGTTCCCGAACTGCTTGACGAAGTGATAAAACGAACGACTTTCCGGAAGTGCCTTAAGAGGCAGTAGAATCATCAGCATCGGAAGGAGGCTTTCTCATTTCCGACAATGTGGCAATGATCAGCGGAGTGGACGCACCAATTTGAAATGCGGCAGGAGCTGACGTAACGGCGTAGATCTTTACGAGAAACCCACCAACACAATGCCATTGATAGCCTGGTAACGTAAAATCCAAACTTTCTGTATTTGCCAGGAAAGGATATTTCTTTTGAATATATATTTGCTACTGCCAGAACGTCCACCGCTATCGAGGCCAAGAATCCTACCCAGAATAAATCAATAGTGTATCCCAGGATATCCAATCCCGGCTGTGCATCGCTGGACATTTCCAGAGTCTATCCTAGTGCACCGACTCCGACAAAAGGTACACCTTTTGTCGGCCCGGCGCCCTAGCCAAGCATTTGTTTGTGCAGCGATTCACCAAACGAATGTCGACCTTCGCCCGAATCTTCCGTTTGGATCGCTGCCCTAGTGTGGTGGATTCGAAGTTCGCGACAGTATTCGGGGCAGAGTCCATGGCGAACTTCGACTCCGAAGTCACACGAGACTCAAGAGGTTATCTGGTGTCCTTATCGAATCCGAAGTTCGAAAGCGCCTGCCATACAATGATACGAACTTCGGATTCGGGACACTAGAGCCGCGCCCACAGCCGGAACAGCTGATAATAGGCCTCGTTGAACAGGGCGGTTTCCTCGGCCTCCGGATGCCGCTCGGACATGACGTGGTGGACCTTGTGGAAACGGGCCAGGATATGGCGCCGGTGCGGGTCGCCGGTGAGGCTCTGGATCCAGCAGACGGCGGCCGTGCGGACGCCGCGCGTCACCTCGACCACCCGGTGCGGCACCCCGGTGTCGTAGACGATGGCGTCGCCGCGCGGCAGCTTGATCCGGTCCTCGCCGCCGTCGTCGCGCAGGATCGCCAGCTCGCCGCCGTCATAGGAATCGGGATCGGACAGGAACACCGTGCACGACAGGTCGGAGCGCATGCCGCCGTCGCCGAGCAGCGGATTGTCCACGTGGCGGCCGTAGCCCATGCCGGGTTCGTAGCGCGAGAAGATCGGCCGCGAGAACCGCACCGGCAGTGCGTTGTCGGCCACCAGGGGATGCCCGGCGAGGCGGGCGTGGACGATGGTCTCGATCGCGTCGGCGCCCGCCGACCGGGCGCGGTCCAGCTCCAGGTTGCGTTTCACCACCCGCGCCGCCCCGTCGGCACTGCCGGCGCCGTCGCCGAACGTGCCGTTCGCCAGGACCGCGTCGACGCGGTCGAGATCCTCCGGACCCAGCAGGTTTTTGAGTGTCAGTCGCATGATTTAACCTTTTATCCAGTCCCCGCACTGACTATCTAAGTGGCTCGCGGCGCCGCCGCGGGCAACCGCGGAACCGTCACGCGGATGTCACGCGGCCGACAGGAAAACCGTCACGGCAGACGCGTAGACCGAGTTCCGGAACCTTCCCAGGGAGTTCGACGGCATGTTGACGCAAAGGTACCGGGTGCGCGGCGCCCGGGACGGCGAAGAGGCGGAAGTGGCGGCCCTGTGGGAGCGCTGCGGCCTCGTGCGCCCGTACAATCCGCCGCCCTGGGACATCAATTTCTGCCGCAGCAACCCGTCGTCCGACCTGTTCGTGGCGACCGACGAGGGCGGCCGCATCGTCGGCACGGTGATGGCCGGCCATGACGGCCATCGGGGCTGGCTGTATTACGTGGCGGTGGACCCGCGCCTGCGCGGCCAGGGGCTCGGCCGGCGGCTGGTCGGCCACGGCGAGGACTGGCTGCTTGCCAAGGGGGTCTGGAAGGTGCAGCTCATGGTGCGCAGCTCCAACCTGGACGTGCGCCGGTTCTACGAGCGGCTGGGCTACGAGCGCTCCGACGTGACGGTGCTGAGCCGTCTGGTCGGCGAGCCGGTGCCGCCGGACGGGTCCGGGAGGGCCGGGAGCGCGGCGGAAACGGTCGGGACGGATACCCGGGACTGACCCGTGCCGGGTCAGGACGCGCCGTCGGTCGGCGGGGCGGGGGGATCGACGCTCGTCGCCGCCTCCTCGGCCGGCGCCGCCGGAGCGTGCACGGTCCCCGTCTGGGCACGCGCGATCTGCACCGCCTTTTCCAGTTCGGCCATGCCGCACAGCCCCAGGTGGACCGGGTTGCGCGGCTTGATGTTCGGGGTGTTCCAGTGGCTCTTGTCGCGCACCGCGACGATGGTCGGCTTGGTGGTGCCGATCAGCTTGCTGATCTGCGCCTCGGTCAGCTCCGGATGGTACTTGAGCAGCCAGGCGATGGCGTCCGGGCGGTCGCCGCGCTTCGACACCGGGGTATACCGGACGCCCTTGGCGCGGCTGCGCGGCTGCGGCGCGTCCCGCTCGATCATCGTCAGGCGCCGCTTGGGATCGCCCTCGCAACGGCGGATTTCCTCCAGGTCCACCTGTCCGGCCGCCACCGGATCGAGGCCCTGCATGCCGCCGGCCACGTCGCCGTCGGCGATGGCTTGGATTTCGAGGCTATGCAGGCCGCAGAAGTCGGCGATCTGTTCGAAGGTCAGGGCGGTATTGTCAATAAGCCACACCGCCGTCGCCTTCGGCATGAGAGGCAGCGACATCGGTTCGTTCCTGGATTCGTTGTTGTTTGAGACGTCCCGCGCCCCGCAGGCCGCGGAGGCGGGACGGATGCCTGATCGGAATATAGGTACGAAGCCGCCGCCGGTCAAACGGCCGAATCCACGGTCAGGACGATCTTCCCGATATGGGCGTTGCTTTCCATGAGACGGTGCGCGTCGGCCGCGTCGGCCAGCCGGAAGGTGGCGTGCACCACCGGCGTGACGTGCCCGGCCTCGATCAGCGGCCAGACGGTCTTGCGCAGGGACTCCGCGATCTCCGCCTTGCGCTCGACCGACTGCGGGCGGAGGGTCGATCCGGTCAGGGTGAGACGCTTGAGCATCATCGGCATCAGGTCGACCTCGACCTTGGAGCCGCGCAGGAAGGCGATGCTCACCAACCGCCCTTCCGGGGCCAGGGCCTTCAGGTTGCGCTGCACGTAGTCGCCGCCGACCATGTCGAGGATCACGTCGACGCCGGCGCCGCCGGTCCATTCCCTGGCCGCGATCACGAAATCCACGTCCCGGTGGTTGATCGCCAGGTCGGCCCCCAGGTCGCGGCAGGCCCTGCATTTCTCCTCGGACCCGGCGGTCACCATGACCCGCGCGCCCAACTGGCGCGCCATCTGGATCGCGGTGGTGCCGATGCCGCTCGCCCCGCCATGCACCAGCAGGGTCTCCTTGGGCGTCAGGCCGCCGCGCTCGAACACGTTGGTCCAAACGGTGAAGACGGTTTCCGGGAGCGCCGCCGCCTGGACGACGCTCAGGGTCTGCGGCACCGGCAGGCAGTGATCGGCCGGGACCACGCAGTACTCGGCGTAACCGCCGCCCGGCGCCAGAGCGCAGACCTCGGAGCCCGGACGGATGCCGAGCG
>JANQGL010000462.1 GCA_028277325.1 Magnetospira sp. | reverse complement strand
CGGACATGTACCGTCCCCGCGAACGTATCCACGGTCAGCGGCCGCTCAACGCCAGCCCCTTCAACCGACGCGGGAACACCCGATGGGTGACCCCGATCCGCATCGCCCGATCCCGTCATTCCGCAACCATACCAGACGCTTCGCGGACCGCTCCCCACGCCGAATTGCGGAATTTAGGATGAAATCAGGAACAGCAAAACCCCCGGAGACATTACTCGGGCAGGCTCCTAGGCCCACTCGGTCGTTTCCGGGCGCAGCATGACGACCAGCAGGCGGTTGAACAGGAACCCGAACAGGACCCCGGCGGCCCCGAACAGGGGGTCGACGGTCAGGGTGAATCCGAATTTCGTCCAGGTGTCGCGCAACAGCACGCTGTCGGTGTGCCGGGCCAGCACCCAGGGCTTCTTCCAGACCGGCGCCAGGTCGAGCGCCTCGCGCGCCGCCTCCAGGCCGGACAGGCGTTCGAGCGTCGCGACCATGGTGCGGCCGGTCTTGCGCATCACGTGGTCGGTGTTCACCAGGTGGCGCTGCACGTAGATTTCCAGGGTCATGTCGGACCGGTTGGCGTTCTCCGCGTACTGGTCGGCCAGCGCGCTCAACTCGCCCACCGCGCCGCCCAGGCGCTGTTCGTACTGCTGGACGAACACCGGCACCTGGCAGAATGCCAGACCGAACCCGACCGCGAAGAAAATGGCGAAGAATTCCCGAAACATGACCCCCGTCGCCCCCTCGAACAGTTGCCCGGTCGGTCAGCCTAGCCGGTTCGCGACACCGGCGCGAGAGGGGATTCGGCGACGTTTCCGTGTCACCGCGGGGCGGGCTCAGGTCCGCCCGGCCCGCGGATGCGCCGCCTCGTAGACCCGGATCAGGGCCTCGGCGTCGACGTCGGTGTAGCGCTGGGTGGTCGACAGGGAGGCGTGGCCGAGCAGTTCCTGGATGGTGCGCAGGTCGCCGCCGCCGGCCAGGAGGTGAGTGGCGAAGCTGTGCCTGAGGGCATGCGGGGTGGCGCTGTCGGGCAGCCCCAGCCAGACCCGCAGGCGGCGCATCTGGCGTTGCACGATCTCCGGGCGCAAGGCTCCGCCGCGCGCGCCGACGAACAGCGGTCCCTCCGGCGACAGCGGATAGGGGCAGGCGGCCAGGTAGGCGTCGACCGCCTCGACGACCACCGGCAGCAGCGGCACCAGGCGCTGCTTGTTGCCCTTGCCGGTGACCCTGAGGGTACCGTCGCGCGGCGCCTCGGCGCGGCGCAGGCCCAGGGCCTCGGCGATGCGCAACCCGCAGCCGTAGAGCAGCAGCAGCACCGCGGCGTCGCGCCTGCCCTGCCAGTCGTCCTCCTGCAGGTCGCCGATCCGCGCCACCGCGTCGAGAGCGTCGGCGCGGGTCAGCGGTTTCGGCACCGCCTGCGGGCGTTTCGGGGTGCGCAGGCCGCCAGGCCCGCCGCCGGCGATCAGGTCGCGCCGGCGCAGGAAGCGGTACAACGAGCGCAGGGCCGACAGCGCCCGCGCGGTCGAGGTCCGCGACAGGCCGTCGGCCGTCCGCCCGGCCAGCCAGGCCCGGAAGTCGAGCGGTTCGAGCGTCTCCAGCAGGGCCAGGTCGGGACGGGTCTCGCGATGGCCGGCGACGAACCGCAGGAATCCGTCGACGTCGCGCCGGTAGCCGTCCAGGGTGCGCGACGACAGGCGGCGCTCGTGGCCCAGCCAGGCGGTCCAGGCGGCCAGGGCGTCGGCGAGATCGCGGGCGAGGGGCGGGTGCATCGGACGATCGTCGCCCGCCGACGCCTAAGACGCGGTTAACGCAGGTAGAGGTGCACCTCGTTGTCGCGCGCCCCGGCGCTGGTGCGCGACGACACCACCACCCGGTCGGGCGGCAGGCCCATGTCGATCAGCGACCGCAGCACGCCCTCGGCGTTGCGTTTCGCCTTGCCGGTATTGAGCGCCACCCGCGCCGTGCCGCCGCCGGCCGGGGCGATCGCCACCAGGTCGAAGGTGGCCTCGGGGCGCACCTTGAGGACCTGCTGCACGGCGTCGTAGACGGCCTTCTGATAGGGCACGTTCTCGCGGTCGAAGCGGATCACCACCAGGGGGCGGCGCCCGGCGGTGCTCATCGGCTGCGCGTTGGCCGGCAGGCCGGGCCCGGCGACCTGGCGGCTCAGACTCTGGCCGAACATCTCGCCGGCCTTGATGCCGACGCCCAGGGTGTTGAGGTCGGCCCGGGCGTTGCGCGCGTATTCGGTGGAGCGCCGCATGTCGTCCGACAACTCGGCCAGCAGGCGCTCGACCAGCACCGAGGTGCGCTTGCTCTCGTCCTCCAGGATCGCCAGTTGCTCGTGGTCCTCGTCCACCGCGCCGGACAGCCGGAACGACGAGACCACGGATTCGGTCAGGTAGCCGGCCATGGTGGCGTCGGCGGTGACCGACTGCGACAGGGCGTTCATCTGGGCGATGTTGGCGCCCATGCGGTCGAGATCCTCGAGGGCGCTGTTGTACTGCTGGACCAGGATCGGGTTGCCCGGCGTGGTGCCGACCTGCAGGCGGGCGTAGATCGCCGCCAGGGTACCGTGGAAGCGCTGCGCGTGCTGGATGGTCTCGGCGCGCACCTGCTGCAGGGTCTCGTTCTGCCGCGAGATCGAATCGTGCAGCCGGCCCAGTTCGCCGCGCAGCTCGATCACCTTGCGGCCGACGTAGGTGCCGGTCGGCACGCCGGGGGTGATGGCCTGCGGCTGGAAGTCGCCGGTTCCCAGCTGCGGCCCGCCGTCGGCGGCGAGCGCCGGCATGGTCTCGGCCTGCGGCGGGGCGTCGGGTGCCGGGGCGGCGGCCTGGGTGTCCTCGCCGGCCGGGTCCTCGCCGGTCAACGACGGCCACAGGGCTTCCTCGGTGAAGGAACAGGCCGGAAGCGCCAGGAGCGAACCGATCAGGACCGTGCGGAGTGCTTTATTCATCATGCGCGGCAACCACTTAAACCCCAAGCGCTTCATTGTGGTCGGGCAAGTGTGGACGCTTGGTTAACGTCTCGCGAAAAAGGCGACCTGGCAACATCCCCAGATTTTTCCGGAGTTTACTCAATGGCCGGGGGGGCGACAAGCAACGATTTCACAGCACTCGAAACTCGTTCGATGGCCCGCCAGGGTCATCGCATTTGGCCGCTGACGGATCGAGCGAACGCGTTGGACCATCCTGAGCGTTTGCGCTTTCGGCGGAGCGAGATCCCGGGGCGTGAGCGATTGAGGATGTTGAGGGCGAGCTTGCGCAGGATGGCAAGGTTTTCCGGGCCGTTGTCCTTTCGGTTTCTGGCGCGGTCTTCGTCGAAGACGACATCGGGCACCCAATGCGGCCCGTTCCCCGACAGCATCGTCTATACGGACGGCTGGAAGGGCTACAACGCCCTCGACGTCTCGGCCCTGCGGCACTTCCGGATCGATCATTCGGAGCTGTTCGCAGACAAGCAGAACCACATCAATGGCATCGAGAATTTCTGGAACCAGGCCAAGCGCCATATGCGCAGGTTCAACGGTGTCCCGAAGGCCCATTTCGGGCTATTTCTGAAGGAGTGCGAATGGCGTTTCAACAACAGCGACCCGCAGCTTCAATTACGTCAACCCAGACAATGGGTTAAGCTGTATCTGAGATGGTTATCTGGGACAGCCCCAAGCAAAAATAGAGCATGCTCGTATGACAAAGGGAACTGGAAGAGCAGTTCTGGACCATATGGTAAGTCAGGGCATTCTATCACTTGGTGGAACAATGTATTTTCTTGACCCGAACGCATTGTCGGACTTGACCCCATTTGGTGACCGCCCTGTTCACCTGGAGTGCCTGTTCCAGGTATTTCTTGCGGTAGGATTCCAGGGCGCATTGCAGGAAATTCACCGGCTCCCGGAGCAGGTCGATCGAGGCGTTCATGCGGTCCAGGCCGTCGGCCAGGACGGTCTCCACCCGGTCGAGGTGGCGGATCAGGTCCCTGGTTTCTTTCGTCGGGGCGTTCGGTGCCATTTTGGGTCAACGGATTCCGGTTCGCCCGGACTCCTTAAACCCCACGGTCGGTTTCGTGACCGGTGCGGCGTTTTGGAACCGGGGGGATCGCCTTGATTTGTTCCCCGTTTGTGATACATTCAAGCGGGAAAGGAGGCCCGCCATGGCCAAGACGGAAATGATCCGCGCCCGCGTGGAGCCCGGGCTCAAGCACGATGCCGAGGAAGTGTTCTCGGCCCTCGGGCTGTCGCCGACCGAGGCGATCACCCTGTTCTACAGGCAGGTCACCCTGCATCACGGCCTTCCGTTCCCGGTCCGCATCCCCAACGCCGCCACCCGCGCGGCGATCCGTGAGGCCCAGGCCGGGGAAGGGCTGGCGCGGCACGACGGCGTCGCCGACCTGATGGCCGGCTTCGATGACGCGTGAGCTTCTCAGCACCCGGCAGTTCCGCAAAGACCTGAAAAGAGCCGGCAAGCGCGGCAAGGACCGCGCCAAGCTGCAGCGGGTGATCGAGTCGATCCTTGCCGGAGAGGAACTGGACCCGCGCCATCGCCCGCATCGCCTGTCCGGCGACTGGACGCCCTGCTGGGTGGAGTTGGAGTTGGAGTTGGAGTTCCCCCGGTTTCGTGGACGGTTAAGGACTATCAGATTCCAGCGGCTCTTGGATGCTCCTTTCGAAGTTGACGGGC
>JANQGL010000315.1 GCA_028277325.1 Magnetospira sp. | reverse complement strand
CTACATCGGCCTCGCCCTGGCCGCCTCCCCGGCGGTGGCGCCGATGATCGGCGGCTACGTGGAGGAGGGGTTCGGCTGGCGCGCCAACTTCCTGCTGCTGGCCGGGTTCGGCGGCGCGGTCCTGCTGGGCGCGGTGGGGTTGCTGCGCGAGACCAACGCGGCGCCCGATCCGACGGCGACGCGGATCGGCGGCCTGGCGCGGGCGGCGCGGCGGCTGCTCGCGCATCGGGCCTACCTGGGCCACGTGCTGGCGGTGACCGGGGTGTTCTCCGGCCTGATGGCGTTCACGGCGGTCGGTCCGATCCTGTTCATCGACCGCCTGGGACTGAGCCCGTCCGCCTTCGGGGTGCTGGCCGGCGTCAACGTGATCGGATTCGCGATCGGCAGTCTGGCGGCCGCCCGGCTGAGCGCCCGGCTCGGCAACCGGACCCTGATGGCGGCCGGGCTGGGCGCCGCCCTGGCGGGCGGCCTGGCCATGCTGGTCCTCGCCGCCGGCGGGGTGTTCACGGTGCCGGCCCTGGTCGGGCCGATGATCGTCTTCCTGGTCGGCTTCGCGGTGGTGATGCCGGTCGGCATCGCCGGCGCGATGACGCCGTTTCCCGACCTCGCCGGCACCGCCTCGGCGCTGCTGGGGTTCGTGCAGATGAGCCTGTCCGGCCTGGTCAGCCTGTGGGTCGGCTCGTTTCCGGGGGCCGACCAGACCCATCTCGCCCTGGCCATCAGCGGATGCGCCGCGGTCGGCGGCGCCGCCTACCTGGGGTTGGCCCACCGGCCGGCGGGCGACCCGGCCACCCCAGGGGGTGGCTGACTCGCGCGGGGCGGCACCGCCAGGACCACGGGATGCTCGGCAAGGCCGATGGTGGCCGGCAGGCGGGCGATCACGTCGCCGTCGCCCTGCACCGGATCGCCGACAGGGCCGGTCACCTCGATCCGCCGCGCCGTCACGTTCCGAACCAGGTTCATGCGGTTCAGGAGCCCCAGCGGCAGGGCGGCCGAGTAGCCGGCCATGGCCAGCCGGCCGCGACGCGGGAACAGGGTCACGCTCAACTGCGGCGCCCGCAAGTCGGCGTTCGGCGCCAGCAGGAAGCGGCCGCCGTAGAGCCGCCCGCGCGAGGCGACCAGGGTCGCCGCCGCCACCGGCTGGCCGTCGATCCGCGCATCCAGGTGCGGGCAGGGATTGATCGCCAGCTGGCGCGCCGCCTCCAGCATGTAGGCCGCCTTGCCGAGCTTGCGCTTGACCGGCCGCCTCACGCCGCCGACCACGTGGGCGTCGAAGCCGACGCCGGCCATCATCATGAACCGGCGTCCGTTGACCACGCCGGGGACCACCGGCTGCCGATGCCCCGAGAGCAGTCCGGACACGATCCGCGGCGGATCGACGCCGAGCCCGGTCTCATGCGCCAGCACGTTGGCGGTCCCGAGCGGGATCACGCCGAGCGGCGGCGACTCGGGGCCGACGCCGTTGATGGCGTCGTTCAGGGTGCCGTCGCCGCCGGCCACCGCGATCAGGTCGAAGTCGGCCGGGGTCGCCGCCCGGGCCAGCCGGAGGGCGTCGCCGGCACCGGTCATCTCGCGGATCGTCACCGTGCAGGGCGCCGCGTCCAGGCGCGCCAGAACGTCGCGAAACCGCCCGGACCGCGGCCGGCTGGCGGCCACGTTGTGGATGATGAGAATGCGCGGCGGACCGGCGGCCGGCGCGGACTCGGGCGCCTCCTGGTGCACGACGTATCCCTCCCTGGTCTTCATGCGCCGCGCCGTGGCGCGCGATCCCCTGGCTCCATCGCGGCATGCGGCGGCCCGTCGCTCGACGCGCCGCGAAATCATACGGCACGCATTTCCCGAATCGACTCCAAAATGCACTCCGCGCGTCGAACCGCGCGCGGTCCGGCGCCGAATCACGACCGGCGAAGGCTCAAACGGGCACGAATTTTGTGTTTTCAAGTTTTCTTTTATTTTTTCCACCAATAGTGATCCGTATGATATTTTTTAACCCATCGGCGCCGACCACATTCCTGAATCGCCAACGGCGTACCCGATCCTTCCGCCGTGCGGCGGGTTGGCGGCCGATTTCGAACCACCGCAAGGGAGACCCTCGCCATGTCCACCTTCCGTACCGCGAAACTGGCCGTTCTCGCCGCCGCCTGCGCCGCGGCATCCGGCATTCCGTCCCATTCCGCCTCGGCCTGCGGGCCGGATTCCTACACCGGCATGGTCTGCATGACCGCCGCCACCTTCTGCCCGCGCGGCTACGCCGAGGCGAACGGCCAGTTGCTGGCCATTTCCTCCAACACCGCCCTGTTCTCCCTGATCGGGACCAACTACGGCGGCGACGGGCGGACGACCTTCGGGCTGCCCGACCTGCGCGGCCGCACGCCGGTCGGCCTCGGCCGCGGAGCCGGGCTCAGCAACGTCATACAAGGGGAAAGGCGCGGCTTCGAAGACGTGGTCCAGACCGTGGCGATGCTGGCCAGCCACTCCCACGCCGCCACGGTGACCATCCCCTCCTCCGCGACCCTCCCCGGCACCGGATCGGTCAGCGTGGTGCCCGGCGCCGCGCAGACCGGCAGCGGCACGGCATCGCCGGCCGCCTCCACCACCTATCACCTGGGCGGAGTCGGCGGCCGGGCCTCGGACGGCCCCTATTCCAGCGGCACCCCCGGCGGCAACGCGGCCAAGGTCGACGGCGTGTCGGTGCAGGTGGACGCCTCCGCCCTCGGCACCGGCGCCCAGGTGACGGTCGGCAACACCGGCGGCTCGCAGCCCATCCCGACCGTCCCGCCGCAACTGGGCATGCGGTTCTGCATCTCGACCAATGGGATTTTCCCGCCCCGAAGCTGAAACCGGCTCTCGATCGACGGGCGTTCCGACGACCGGGACGCCCGTCCTCGTGACGTTCGGCATAAAATGTGCTAACAATACAAAGTAAACGGACGCGCCCTGCGCGCCAAAGCCGAAACGACCAAAGAGAGTGCCGCCGCGTGACGGAGACCAGCATCAAACGGCACTTCATCTCCGGCCTGCCGCGGTCCGGTTCCACCCTGCTCGCGGCACTGCTGCGCCAGAACCCCCGCTTCCACGCCTCCATGTCCAGCGGCCTTTACCCGCTGCTGTCCGCCAACCTGCAGATCATGGGGGCCGGCAGCGAAGCGTCCCTGCTCATGGACGCGGCGCAGAAACCGCGCATCCTGCGGGCCCTCGCGGAATCCTATTACGACGGCGTCACCGCCCGCCCGGTGGTGTTCGACACCAACCGGGGCTGGTGCGCCAAGCTGCCGCTGATCCGCGACCTGTTCCCGGACGCGAAGGTGATCGCCTGCGTGCGCGACGTGCCGTGGATCCTGGACAGCCTGGAACGCCTGATCCGCCGCGATCCCTACGAGACCACCCGCCTGTTCGCCAACGACCGCGACGGCGCCACCGTCTACACGCGGGTCGAGGCGCTGACCCAGCCGAACCGGCTGGTCGGCTATTCCTGGGCGGCGCTCAAGGAGGCCTTTTACGGCGAGCAGGCGGAGAGCCTGCTGGCGGTCGACTACGAATACCTCTGCCGGGCCCCGGACCAGGTGCTGCGGCTGATCTACGGGTTCCTCGACGAACCCTGGCACGACGGCCACGACTTCGAGAACGTGGCCTTCGACGCCCCGGCCTTCGACGCGGCCCTGGGGCTCAAGGGACTGCACCGGGTGCGCCCCCGGGTGTCCTTCGAGGAACGGCGCAGCGTGCTCCCACCGGACCTGTTCAACAAGTTCAAGGACATGAACTTCTGGCACGACGTCACCGGAAGCCGCGCCAACGTGATCGCCGCCCATCGGGACGACGCGCCGCTGCGGCCGGTGACGCGCCAGGCCGGTTAGGAAAGGATCGTCCCGCCATGGGCATCATCGACTCCCCCTGGTCGCGCGCCCGGCGCCCGCACGCCGCCGCGCGCGCGCCTCTCGTCCTGGCCCTCGAACCCCGCCTGATGTTCGACGGCGCGGCGGCGGCGACGGCGGCCGACGCGGCCACGGCCGACTCCGCGGCCGAACAGACGCCCAGCGCCCGCACCGAGGTGGCGATCGTCGACGACTCGGTCGAGGGGCACGACACCCTGGCCGAGGCGGCCGGGGCGGCGGGCCTGGAGGTGATCGTCGTCTCCGGCGACGACGACGGATACGGCGCGGTGATTTCGGCCCTCGACACCCGAACCGGGATCGACGCCCTGCACATCCTGTCGCACGGCGACGAGGGCAGGTTTGAACTCGGCGGCGCCGTGCTGTCGTCCGAGACCCTGGCCGACAACGCGGACCTCCTGACCGTGATCTCGGCGAGCCTGTCCGAGGACGGCGACCTGCTGCTGTACGGCTGTGACGTGGGCGCGGGCGAGGCCGGCCGGGACTTCCTGGCCCGACTGGCGATCCGCACCGGAGCCGACGTGGCGGCGTCCGACGACGCCACCGGCCATGCCGATCTCGGCGGCGACTGGGACCTGGAGGTGACGGCCGGTGTGGTGACGGTGACGCCGTGGGCCACCGCGCCGACGTCGGAGGGATCGTTGGCCGCGACGTGGCAGCACACCCTGGGCACGTATGCTCCGGGGACCGCAGCCGAAGGGACTCTTCCCGGGTCCGACACCGGCTACGTCGCCTCTGGCCCGAATTACGGCGGAACGGCGATGTTTCTGGTCAAGGAGTCATCGGGGACCTTCGAGTTGTACAGTACGAACTCGAAGGGGACAGGCAGTGCCCTCTACATCGAGGACTTCGGCAACAAGCAGACCTCCGGCGCCCTTATCATCAAGGCGAACGGCACGACATTGGGATCCTTCGATGTCTCCGACATCAAAATCCTTGGCAACTACGACGATAGCACGTCGAAGATCACCGTGACGGGATATCTGGCCGGTGGCGGCACCGTCTCCACCGGGCAGACGTCTAGTATCTCCCTGACCGATGGCGGATTCCAGGACCTCAGTAGCTACTCAGCCAACTTCTCCGGCTTCAACGACGTCACCAAGATCAAGTTTTCCATCGACCAGGTGACGAATTCCGAGGGCAGTTTCGGCATCGGCGCCATCGCGATCCAGAGCCTGACCCTGACCGACCTCAAGGCCCCGTCCAACGATCCGGTGTTCACCACCGAGAACGACGGCAGCGTCTCCGAGACCGCCGCCAACGGCACGACCGTGCTGGCCGACGGCGACATCGAGGCCAACGACGGCGACGGCGGCGCGGCCGACAGCGGGATCACCTACTCGATCACCGCCGGCAACCTGAACGGGGACGGCGACGGCAACCTGGCGTTCGCCATCGACTCCTCCCAGGGCACGGTGACCGTCAACGATTCCGGCGACCTGGATTTCGAGACCACCGGCTCCTACACCCTGACCATCCAGGCCGACGACGGCGGCGGCACGGTGACCACCGACGTCACCGTCACGGTGACCAACCAGGCCCCCGCGCTGACCGGCGGACAGAGCTTCGGGGTCAACGAGTCGGCGGCCAACAGCTCCGCCGTGGGGACGGTCGCCAATACCGGCGACGACGATTCGGTCACCTTCTCCATCCAGTCCGGCAACACCGGCAACGCCTTCGCCATCAACGCGACCACCGGCCAGATCACCGTCAACGACACCTCGCAGCTCGACGCCAGCGCGACCCCCGGCTACAGCCTGGGAGTCCGCGCCTCGGACGGGGTCACCAACTCGGACGTCACGGTGACGGTCAACGTGACCGACGACGTGGGCCCGACCGTGAGTTCGGTCTCGTCGTCGACCGGCGACGGCACCTACAAGGCGGGCGACACGATCGCCGTCACCGTGACCTTCGACGAGACGGTGACCGTCGACACCACCGGCGGCACCCCCACCCTGACCCTGGAGACCGGCACCACCGACCGCACCGCGACCTATGCCAGCGGCTCGGGCTCCGCCACCCTGACCTTCAGCTACACCGTGCAGTCGGGCGACGAATCGGCCGACCTCGACTACACCGGGACCGGCGCGCTGGCGCTGAACGGCGGCACCATCAAGGATTCGGCGAACAACGACGCCACCCTCACCCTGGCCAGCCCCGGCGCCGCCAACTCGCTGGGCGCCAACAAGGCGATCGTGATCGACGGCGTGGCCCCGACCGTGAGCTCGGTCTCGTCCTCGACCGCCAACGGCACCTACAAGCCGGGCGATTCGATCTCCGTCACCGTGACCTTCGACGAGGCGGTGACCGTCACCGGAACCCCGCAGCTGACCCTGGAGACCGGAACCACCGACCGCGTCATCGACTACGCGAGCGGCAGCGGCGGCACCACCCTGACCTTCAGCTACACCGTGCAGTCGGGCGACGAATCGGCCGATCTCGACTACACGGGAACCACCGCGCTCGCCCTCAACGGCGGCACGATCCGCGACGCGGCGGGCAACGACGCCACCCTCACCCTGGCCAGCCCCGGCGCCGCCAACTCGCTGGGCG
>JANQGL010000307.1 GCA_028277325.1 Magnetospira sp. | reverse complement strand
AGGACCAGTTGGCGGAGGTCGACCGCGACCTGGCGCGCGGCCTGGTGACGGCCGAGCAGGCCGACGCCCTGCGCACCGAGATCCGGCGCCGCATCCTGGCCCTGGCCGACGCCGAGGCGGCGGTGCGGAAACGGGCCGGCAAGCGCACCGGCGGCGGCGTGACGCTGGCCATCGTGCTGGGCGGCGCGATGCCGCTGGCGGCGTTCCTGCTGTATCTGGACATGGGATCGCCCGGCCAGCCCGACATGCCGGCCTCGGCGCGGACCGGCGACCCGCCGCGTCCCGCGGCCGAACGCGGCGCGGCCGGCGTCGCCGAGGTCGACGCCATGCTGGCCCGGCTGGCCGAGCGGATGCGCCAGTCGCCCGACGACCCGGAGGGATGGCTGCTGCTGGCCCGCTCCTACATGACGATGCGGCGCTACGACGGGGCCGTGGACGCCTTCGAGCAGGCCCGGGCGCGGCTCGACGGCGACGAGAAGACCGCGGTGGGGCTCGACCTGGCGGAGGCGCTCGTGATCGCCGGCGGCGGACGCGTCGGCGACCGTTCGGTGGCCCTGTTCCGCGACGGGCTGCAACTGGACCCGACGCATCCCAAGGCCCGGTTCTACCTGGCCGGTCGCAGGGCCCAGGACGGCGATCCGGCCGGGGCGCTGCAGGACCTGATCGACATGCGGGCGATCGGCCCCGACGGGGCGCCTTGGATGGACGCGGTGGACCGGATGATCGGACGCATCGTCGAGGACTCCGGGCTGGATCCGGCGGCCGTCCGGCCGACCGAGGCGGCCCTCGCGCTGGGCCGCCGGGTGGCGGAGGCGGAGGCGGCCGCGGCGGCACGGGCACCCGGGCCGACCCGGGAAGACGTGGAGCGGGCCGCCGAGATGAGCCCGGAGGATCAGGCGGCGATGATTCGCGGCATGGTTGAGCAACTGGCCACCCGCCTCGAGGACGATCCCGACGACCTGGCCGGCTGGGAACGCCTGGCGCGGGCCTACCGGGTGCTCGGCGAGACCGAGAAAGCGGCCCAGGCCGAGGCGCAGATCCGACGTTTGCGCGGGCAATAGCGTCCACCGCGACTCGGGGGGGCGGAGTCCCCGCGCAAGGGATGCCGATCGGAAGCATTCGATGTTTCGAATGCGGTTTCAACCGAAAGGCGATATTCCCGATTGCCTCATTTAATTAAGGACTTCGTGGTCGGCGTTGTGCGGTCCGTCACTGCGCGCCGTGCCGACTTGTTTCAAATTTATGGTGTTTTCGGTTCATTGCGGGTATACCGGCCCGCGGCAGAGAGGAGGAATGACGCAATGCGTGATATCTATCAGGTCGTCGCCCCACGTGCCTTCGTCGCCGGTGTCGAGGTCGATCCGATCACCCGGCGGGTGGTTTCCACCGGCGAGCTTGCCGAGTTCGCGGCCGGGCATTCCCTCGAATGGCTGCGCAATCACTGTCGGGAGAATGGCTGGGGTCTGGACCGGGTCCTGTAGCCGCCAGACAGGCGGCGGCTCCGCCGACACCATCGTGCGATCATGACGACGGGACGTGTCCCGTCGTTTTTTTCCCGGGCTCGCCGTTCGCACGCGATCGCCGGCGCGAAGCCTTCGTCCCGATCCAGGACTGTCCGGTCAAACCGACCCCGTATCGGGTCGATCTGACCGGAATGCGCTCTCGCCGGCCGCCCCTCAGATCAGGAAGTCGTTGTCGCTGAGGTCGTTGAGGCCGACCCCCATCAGGGTCAGTTGATCCTCGCCGTCGCCGCTCAACTGGATGACCACGTCGGATCCCGACTGGGTCGCGCCGGCGAACACGTCGGCGTGGCTTTCGAAGCCGAAGTCCGTGATGTCGATCTGATCGACGCCGACCTCGAAATCCTCCACCGCGTCGGACCCGGTCCCCTCGTTGAAGACGAACAGGTCCGACCCGTCGCCGCCGAACAGGAAGTCGTCGCCGGCGCCGCCGGACATGTAGTCGTCGCCCGCGGTGCCGTCCAGGTCGTCGTCGCCGTCGGTGCCGGTGACGAGGCTGCCCACCGGCCCGGCGTCGGGCGACGCCCCGTCCGGGGTGCCGTCGTTGATCCGCACGCCGGCGAACTGGTAGCTGCCGTCGCCGTCGCCGTCCTCGACCGTGAACTGCACGAACAGGGTCAGCGAGTCGCCGCCGGGGTGGTCGATGTCGGCGTGCTGGGTGAACAGGAAGGTCCCGGAGCTGTTGAAGCTCCAGGTGAACACCGTCTCGCCGCCGGCGGTGCCGGTGAACGACAGTCCGTCCTGGGCCACCGTGACGCTCTCGCCGTTGGAGGTCAGGGTGTAGGCCTGTCCCCCGTTGTAGGCGACCATCGTGCCGGTCTCCTCGTTCAGCCCGAACATGGAGATGCCGCTCAGGTCGCCGTCGTCGGCCCCGGCATCGAACTTCAGCGAGCCGGCGTTGGACGAGGTGACGAAGGTGTCGCCGCCGAACTGTTCGGTCAGGCTCACCGACGAGTAGGTGAGGACCGGCGCGTCGTCGACGATGGTGACCGACAGATCGGCGGTGTCGGTGCTGCCGTTGTCGTCCTCCACCGTGTAGGTGAAGGTGTCCAGCGCGGCGTCGGCGTCGCCATGGTCGATCGCCGAGGTCAGGGTGTAGAGATAGTCCCCCGCCTGATGGCCGTCGAACGCGGTCGTGTAGACGACCAGCGTGGCATGGCCGTTGTCGACCGTGATCACCCCGTTGCCGTCGGCGGCGACTCCGTCCACGCCGATGATCGTCGGGTTGTTCTCGGTGCCGTCGTTGGCCTGCAGGTTGCCGGACGCGGTGACCGCCGCGGCGCCCGACGCGGTGCCGTCGGCCAGCCCCGATTCGTGGACGTCGGTGGCCGCGTCGTCGACCGGATCGGAGACCGCGGCGACCTCGATGGTCCCGCCGGCCGGGGTGGCGGTGGTGCCGTCGGACACGTCGTAAGACAGGGTGACGGTGCCGAACCAGTCGGCATCCGGCACGAAGGTCCAGGTGCCGTCGCCGTTGTCGGTCAGGGTGCCCTCGTCGGCGCCCAGGTTCTCGACCGACAGGGCGTCGCCGTCGACGTCGGAGGCGTTGGCCAGCAACTGAGCCTCGGTGAAGGTCAGGCTGCCGTCTTCCTGGATCGCGAACGCCACCGCGCCGGCGATCAGCGGCGCATCGTTCTTCGGCGTCACCGAGACGGTGCCGGCGGCGGCGGTCGCGACGGTGCCGTCGCTGACGTCGTAGGCGAGGTTGACGGTGCCGTTGAAGTCGGCCGCCGGGACGAAGGTCCAGGTGCCGTCGCCGTTGTCGGTCACGGTCCCGGTGTCGGCGCCCAGGTTCTCGACCGACAGGGCGTCGCCGTCGACGTCGGAGGCGTTGGCCAGCAACTGCGCCTCGGTGATGA
>JANQGL010000250.1 GCA_028277325.1 Magnetospira sp. | reverse complement strand
CGGCAGATCGTTGCCGATGATCGGAGCAATGGCGTCGTCCGCATCGTTGAAGCCGACGCGGATGCCGTCGCCGGTGCCCGCGCCGCCGCCGGTGTTGTTATCCACCGTGCCGACGAGCAAGTCGCCGCCGGTGCCGGCGTCGATCTCCAGATCGTCGGAACTGGCGTCGCCGTCGAGACGGTTCTCGAAGACCACATCGGCGCCCGCCGCGGACGAGCCGCCGTTGGTCGTATCGATCAGGGTGTCCTCGGTGAGCACCACGTTGGCCAGGCCGTCGTCGTTGTCGCCGAACGAATCGATATCCCAGCCGAGGTAGGCGGTGGGATCGGGGACGAAGTCGGCATCGTTATCGATCGAGCCGCCGCTGATGAAGTAGACCGCTCCGCCTTCGGTGACCACATCGCCGCCGAGGTTGATATCGTGGGCGTCGAAGACGACGGGCGCTCCCGATTCATCGACGATCAGTCCGCCCGTTCCCACGTTGATCTCACCGATGTTCGGTGTGCCGTTATCGACCGGGGCCCGCAGGAAAAGCGGGGCGTGGAACGTCACGCCATTCTGCACGGTCAGCGTGCCCGTTCCGTCGGAACGGCCGAGGAAGATGCGACTGAAGCCGTAGGTATCGGCGATTCCGCTGACGGTCTGAGCGCTGTCGGCCAGGGCGTTGACATCGCTGTTGGACAGAGCCAGCCCGCCGCTGGTTCCCGCCGACAGGTCGCCGCTCTGGGCGAACGGTTCGATCACGAGCACACTGACCGGGCCGCCGGCCGTGCCCACCGCGCCGATCGTGTTGTCGCCGGCCGAGAAGTCCGCGTCGCCGACCTGCATCACGATGTTCGCGCCGCCGGTATCGGCGGTCACTTCGTTCACCGCCAGGTCCGCGCCGTTGAAGAACACATCCAGACTGGTCCGCACGAAGAAGCCGACCGTGGACTGATCGATGCCGTCGCTGTCGATCACATCGGCGCCGGAGAAATCCTGCTCGACGGTCACATCGCCCTGGAACTCGGTCTGGCCCGAGCCGGTTTCCTGCGTGAAGTCGCGCACGAAGACGGTGTCGGCGAAGGTGACGTTTTCCGCGCCGCCGGCGTCATCATCGCCCACGTCGTCGATCAGCAACTGGCTCAGCGCCCGGTCGCCGTCGACGCCGCCGGACGTGGTGCCGACCTTGCCGTTGACGGTGATGTCGCCCGAGCCGGTGGTCAGGGTGACCGACTCGGTGTTGTCGACCTCGGCGAACAGGTTGCGGTCGAAGAGGATGTTGCCCTCCGACGCATCGCCCGTCCGGAAAGCGATGTTCTCGTTGGCCTGCACATCGTCGCGGAAGATGATGTCGCCGCCCTCGGTGTTGACCGCGTCGGCGCCGGCCAGATTGGCCGCCACTTCCACGGTCGAGCGGTTCGTGCCGGCGCCGGCCTGCGTGAACGCCCCGCCACCGTTCAGGTCGAACGGAGCCGAAGAATTGATGATCAACGTGTCGTTGCCGGCGGTGCTGGTCGCCGCCGCGTCATCGAGGTCGATGGTCAGATCGACATCGCCGGCCGCATTGACGGTCACGGTGTCGTCGCCCGCGCCGTCGCCGAAGACGATGCGCTCGTTGGCCACGGCCAGACCGTCGGAATCGTTGATGGTGACCGCCGCGTCGAAGGTGGTGGTGTCGGTGCCGGTCGACTGCGTCAGGTTGCCGACGTCCACCGCATCGTTGAAGTCCACGTTCGCTGCGGTGTTGATCAGCAGCCCAACGTTGACGTTGACGGTGTCGGCGAAGTCGATATCGCCCTCGGCCGACAGTTCGATGTCGGTGACGTTGGGCGCTGTGGTGCGGTCGTCATCGGAATCAATCTTTCCGGCGAAGCCGATGTCGTTGGCGTTGGTGACGGTGAGCTTGACCAGGTTGTCCACGGTGTCGGCCGTATCGTCGCCGAAGAACACGTTGCCGGACGCCGTGGGCCCGGTCGTGTTGACGGTGATCGACTGGCCGTTGCCGTCGAACGCGCCGTCGAAGAAGACGGCTCCGCCGGTGTCGCCGGTGGTGGTGACGGCGATGTCACTGGTGCCCAGCGAGATGGCATCGGGCGCGGTGCCGGTGCTGTCGTCGCCGACGGTCACCGCCCCGCCGTTGCCGGTCCCGCCGCCGCCGGTGCTGACATTGCCCTGAGCCAGCAGATCGCCGGCGAGCGTGATGGACGGGGTGCCATCGATCGCGTCGATGTTGATCGCGGCCGCGGAGCCGCCGTCCGAAGCCGTGGTGGTCGAGCCGCCGCTGGTGTTGATGCCGGTGGTCACCACATCGTTGCCGACGAGCGTGACGAGACCGCCGGCCGGCCCGGCACCGCTGGTCACATCCAATCCGCGGGCGTCGAGCAGGCCGAGAATCGAAATGCTGCCGCCGGTCGTTCCGTTGCCGTCCTGGTCGGTGTTGATCCGGACCGCGCCGCCGGCCGTGCTGGCCGTAATGCCGGACGTGTCGATGCCCTGGGAGAAGGTGACGTTGCCACCGGTATCCGCGTAGTGCTTGACGGTCAGCGACGTCGCGGCGAATGTGCTGTCGGCTGTGACCGTCTGGTAATCGTGCTCGTCCGTGCCGGAGTCCGCGACGGAAATGTCGCCGATGAACACGTCGCCGAGCGGGGTGGAGCCCACGGCATCGACGAAGTGAATGTCGCCGCCGGTACCGGACAGCAGCGTCAGATCACGCGGCGTGCCCGGGGCGTCGCTGTCGAGCGTATCGTTGAAGGTGATATCGGCGCCGGCCGGCACGCCGCCGTCGCTGGTGGTGTCCATACGGACATCGTTGGCCAGTTCCACCGCATCGTTGAAGATCAGCGCCAGGCCGGCGGTGATCTGATCCACGGCGATGGTGGTCGTGTCGCCCGAGCCGTAGATCGTGAATCCGTTGGCCCCGGCCGCATCGCCGCCGATGATCGAATCGGCGCCGGTGTCCACATCGTCATCCGCGGTATCGCCGTTGCCCCCGGTATTGGCATAGTTGATCAGTTCAAAGCCGTCCGCGGCGTTGTCGCCGATGTCGATCGCGCCGGTCGTGCCGTTCATCAGGAACACCACCGAATCGGTGAAATCGACATCCCCCGTACCGGCGATTTCCATCGTGGCCGTACCGCCGTCGCGGCCCAGTTCGATCAGCGCCCAGCCGTCGGTGAAGGTATCGATATCCGCCTGGGCGATGTCCAAGGCCGAGGGCAGGTCACCGTTGATGTTCACGTTGCGGTCCAGATCGTTGGAACCGATCCGTAGCGTGCCTTCGCCGGTGATCGCGCCGTTGAAGTTGATGGTGTCGTAGTAAAGCGTCAGGTCGTTGTTGCCCACGTCGATACCGCCGGCCGGCACATTGAAGACGCTGCCGCCGCCGATGTACTCCAGGTCAGCGATGGACCCGATCGCGCCCTGCGGATCGACCGTGCCGCCGGTGCCGGCGTTGATGTTCATCACCTCTTCAGCAGCACCGGAGTCGATGTCGGCACCGAAACCGTCGAGGGTGCCCGTGATCGTGACGTTGGCCCCGGCGGGATTGCCGCCGGAGGTCGTGTCGATCACCGCGTCGATCGTATCGGCGACAACCACGTCACCGGTCAGGGTGACGTTCCGGCCTTCCGTGGTGATCTGCGGGCTGGACGAGGTGAACTCGGTCGCGCCGGTCAGAGCCACCGTGGCGTCGTCGGTGCCGGCGAGCGTGCCGACGAGACTGATCGTGCCGCCGGACGGATTGCGGATCGTCACCGGATCGGTGAACGTGGCCGAGGTGACGGTGATGTCGGCGTTGGTGTTGCTGCGGCCGATCGTGATCGCGCTGAAGCCGTCCATCAACGCCAGCAGTTCCGCATCGGACAGTTCCAGCACGTTGCCAGCGCCGTTGGCCGTATCGCCGATGGCGATCTGGTCGGTGGTGTCGGTCGGTTGAATCAGCAGGGCGCCGGTGCCGATGATCGAATCGGCATCGTTGAAATCAACTTCTTCGCCGGTCAGCGACATGGCGCCGGAGTTGGCGTCGACGGTGGCGCCGGCCTGGACGATCAGTCCGCCGGTCGTGGCGTCGAGCGTGACGGCGACGGCGTCGATGTTCTCGACCACGGAGATGCCGACCGCGGTCAATGTGGTCGAGCCGGTGGTCGTGATGCCGGTCGTGCCGCCGACCGCGTCGACCGCGATGCCATCGGTATCGGTGAAGGCCAGATCGCCGGTGATGGCGGCGGCGATTTCATCGACATCGTTGGTGCCAGCGGTCAGTGTGGCGTTCCCGGTTCCGATCAGTTCGAATTCGTTGGCGATGATGCCGTTGCCGCCGACCTGGGCGATGCCGCCGGCTTCGTAGTTCAGGAAGATATCGCCCGTCCCGGCATCAAGGTCGGCTTCGGTCAAGCCGTCGACTTCATTGAGAAATTGGTCGCCGTTGTTGTCGGCCGAATCGGTGCTCAGCACATCAACGCGCACTTCGAATGGAACGGCGCTGCTGGTGCCGATGCCGTCGTCGCCTTCGACGTTCAGCGTCGCGGCGGTGATCGTGGTGTCGGTGCCGGTCTGCGTGACGGCGCCGCCAGCCGTGAGGTTGACGGTATGCCCGCCGACGCCGGCACTGGTCACATTGCCGCCGCCGGTGAAGGCGATGTTATCCCCGGCGTTGAGGTTCAAGGTCAAGCCGTTGCCATCGACCGTGACGATCGCACCGCTGACGGTCAGGTGGTCGTCGCCGCCGCCGTCGTCCGTCGCGGTCAATGTGGTGGTGGCGCTGGAAAAGGTGATGTCCTCATCGATGGTCAATGGACTGCTGGCCATGACGGTGGTCGTTCCGCTGCCGAGGTTGCCGCGGGTGACACCCGTGAGCGTGCCGTCGGTAACCGTCAGGGCCCCGGTGTTTTCGATCGCCACGGCACCCGAGGTGGTATTGCGGAACGCGAGGTTGGAGACCTCCGTTTCAATGGTGTTGCCGTTACCGATGCCGGTGGCCGCGTCGATGTTCAGATTTGTGGCGGTGATCACCGGATCCGTCGCCGCGGTGGTCTCGACGACCGACCCGCCGGCCGTGGTCAGGTTCATCGTGGTCAGTTCATTGGGCGAGCCGGTCAGACCGATTTCGGTATTGAAATCGATGGTATCGGCCCCGGCGGCGGTATCGAGATCGAAGACTTCCGCACCGGCGAACTGGAGGTTCTGGTCGTCGCCGCCTGGACCTCGGACCAGCACGTCATCGCCGCTGCTGTCGACAAAGCGGAATGTTTCCGCGCCGCTGGTGCCGAGCACGTTGAGCGTGTCGCCCGTGCCCCCTTCGAGATCCACATCAAAATCCATCGTGGCCGTTTCGACGTTTTCCAGATCGATCGTGATGGTGTCGTCGGAATCGCCCGAGGTCACGGAAATGCTTTCAATATCGGTGTAAGCGGTCGAACCGCCGTTGACGGTGACGTCGGCATCGATCGAGATGGTATCGACGCCCGCGGTGCCGGTGACGGCCAAACTGTCGGTGCCGGTGCCGCCGCCGTCGATGGTCCCGGAGACCGAGCCGCCGGAGGCAATGTTGAAGCTGTCGTCGGACGTGCGACCGGTCAGGTTTTCGAATCCGGTGAAGGAGGCGGACTCGGTGCTGACGGTAATGGTGCCGCTGTCGGCACCCGTCACGGCCCAGGTGGAGTTGGCCGCCGGACCCACCAGGGTATCGGTGCCGCCGCCACCGGTCAGGGTAATCGTTAACGCATCCGGGCTGGCTGTCAGAAGGTCGAGCGTGTTGAGAGTGATGGTGTCGTCGCCGATATCGGTGCCGCCGGTGTTGTCGCCCGAGATACTCAGCGTGTGCAGGGTGACTTCGGCACTGTCCAAGGCATTGAGGAAGATGTCCTCACCGCCATCGCCGCCGATCACGTTGACGGTTCCCATCAAACTGAAGCTGACGTCTTCAAAACCGCCATCGCCGGTAATGATGCTGATGCCATCGCCAGCGGTGCCATCGTCACCAATGGTCATCGTCGCCGTGGCCGCTGTCGCCGTCGCATCGACCGTCAGCGTGCTGCCCGCCCCGGCGCCGATGAAACCGATCGGTTCAAAACCGGACCAATCAACGTAATAACCATCAAGCACCAGGTAGCCGGAAAGCCCGGTCGGGACCGGACCCATCTGGCCCACCACGTACTCCCCCGCGCCGCCGGCAAAAATGTTCAACACGTCGCCGGGTTTGGCGGTCTGGTTGTATCCGCCTTCGATGCTCAGTCCGCCCCCGGGCAGCGCCAGGCCGTAGCGCATGTCGATGGTGACGGTGTCGTCGAGGTCGGTGCCGATGATCTGCATCGCGCCCGGGCCGGCCACGTTGCCGACGATGACCTGGTTGCCGTTCAGCGTCACCAAGCCGATGCCAATGCCGGTCGAATAGAAAGCGATCTCGTCGGCCAGAACCCGGGTCGAGGCAGTCGAATCGACCGTGCCGTTGATTTGGGCGCTGGAGCCGGCTCCGCCCGCGACGACAACCTCGCCGCCCTTGACCTGGCTGGTCGGCCTCATCACCAGCGCGTACATGTCACCGGCGCCCAGGTAGACCTGGCCATCGGAGCCGGCATCGATGGAGCCGGTGTTCTCCACGCCGGTCTCGCCGGCCGCGGCTCCCTCGACCTTCACCATCACGTGTCCGTCCTTCTCACCGATCAGAACGTCTTCGCCGGCGATCATCGTGACGATGCCGTCTTCGGCGAAGATGGTGCCGTGGTTGGCCACGCGGCGACCGATCAGGTGCACCACGTCGGCGGTGATGGAGCCGTGGTTGATGACCTCGCCGTTCAAACCGGAGAACTGGTCGATGTTGCTCAGGAAGTCGGCGTTGGTGATGTTTCCGGCGGCGGCGTAGAGCCCACCGGTGTTCACGATCGCCGTGCTCCCGAAGAACACACCGGCCGGGTTGGCGATGTAGACGATGCCGTTGGAAAACAGCCCGCCATTGATTTGCGACACCGTACCGCTCAGGTCGCGGTTCAGCACGCGCGCAGTGGCGCTGGGCTGAACGAAGCGCACCGTTTCCTGCGCCGCGATATTGAAGCTGCCGTAGTCAATGATCGCGTTGTTCGACGCCTGGATCGTCGTCAGGTTGCCCTGCTGCGCGATGTTGACGTTGCCGCTGACAACCTGGGCGCCCTGCGGCCCCGCCAGGGCGCTGGCGACCATGCCCCCGGCGAAGGCCGCGAAGGCGGCAAT
>JANQGL010000245.1 GCA_028277325.1 Magnetospira sp. | reverse complement strand
CCAAGGAGACCGTCATGAAATTTCTGTCCAACATCAAAGTGTCCGCGAAAGTGTTCGGCGGGTTCGGAGTGGTGCTCGCCCTGCTGGTGGTGCTCGCCGCAACGGCCTACCTCAGTCTCAGCGACACCAACGACAACTTCGTGCGCTACCGCGCCCTCGCCTTGCAGACCAACCAGTCGGGACGCGTCCAGGCCAACCTGCTGGAGGCCCGTTTGCAGGTGAAGAACTTCATCCTCACGCCGAGCCCGCAGACCATCGGCGCGGTCAACGAGCGCGCCAACGCGACCCTCGAGCTGGCGCGGGAACTGGAGGCCCTGCTGGACAGCCCGGACAGGCTCCAGGTCGCCGAGACCGCGGTCGACGAGGTCACCCGCTACATGAGCGCGTTCGGCAACGTGACCTCGCTGCAGGCGGAACGCGACCGGCTGGTGCGCGGCGTCCTCGACGTGCACGGCCCGGAGATGGAGAAGAAGCTCTCGGCGATCATGGAAAGCGCCTACCGCGACAACGACGCCGAGGCCGCGTTCCACGCCGGGCGCACCCTGCGCAACCTGATGCTGGGCCGGCTCTACGCGGCCAAGTTCCTGATCGACAACGGGCAGGCGTCGTACGACCGGGCGGTCGCCGAGTTCACGGAGATGGACCGGACGCAGGCCCGCCTGCGGTCCGCCCTGCAGAACCCCGAGCGGCGGCGCCTGGCCGACGAGGTGATCGCCCTGCACGAGGACTACGTGGCGACCCTGCACAAGGTCCACGAGACGATCCTCGAGCGCAACGCCATCATCACCGGCACCCTCGACGTGATCGGGCCGAAGGTGGCGGCCGAGGTGGAGGACCTGAAGCTGTCGATCAAGACCGAGCAGGACACCCTGGGTCCGGCCGCCACCGCGGCGGTGCAAGCGGCGCTCAACACCACCGTCGCGGTCTCCCTGATCAGCCTGCTGTTCGGGATCGTCGCGGCGTGGCTGATCGGGACCGGAATCTCGAACCCGATCCAGGCGATGACCGGCGCCATGGGGCGGCTGGCCGACGGCGACCTCGCGACCGACATCCCGGCGGTCGGCCAGAAGGACGAAATCGGCGACATGGCCGGCGCGGTCCAGGTGTTCAAGGAAAACGCCCTCCGCGTCAAACGGATGGAGGACGAGGCCAGGGAGGCGGCCGAACGGGCCGAGCGCGAGAAGAAGGACATGATGCGCAAACTGGCCGACGACTTCGATTCCAACGTCGGCGGGATCGTCAAGAGCGTGTCCTCGGCGTCGGCCGACATGAAAGGCGCCGCCCAGACCATGTCGGCGACGGCCGAGGAAAGCGCCCGCCAGGCCTCGACCGTGGCCGCGGCCTCCGAGCAGGCCTCGACGAACGTGCAGACCGTGGCCTCGGCGACCGAGGAACTCACCGGTTCGATCCAGGAGATCGGCCGCCAGGTCGCGTCGAGCTCGCAGTTGGCCGGCGACGCGGTGCGCGAGGCCGAAAAGAGCCACGCCACCGTCCAGGGTCTGGTGACCTCCTCGCAGAAAATCGGCGAGGTGATCGCCCTGATCACCGACATCGCGGAACAGACCAACCTGCTGGCCCTCAACGCGACGATCGAGGCGGCACGGGCCGGCGAGGCCGGCAAGGGCTTCGCCGTGGTCGCCTCGGAGGTCAAGAACCTGGCCAACCAGACCG
>JANQGL010000210.1 GCA_028277325.1 Magnetospira sp. | reverse complement strand
CTTGATGACGGTGAACGACGCCCCCCAGACGGCGGCCAGCAGCCACAGCACCGCGTGGTCGCGCCAGGTGGGCGCGCGCAGCGCGGGCGTCGCGGCCGGATCAGCCATACAGCGCGTCCAGGCGGTCGGCGTAGACCTGCCGGACCACGTGCCGGCGCACCTTCAGGGTCGGCGTCATCTGCCCGTTCTCGACCGAGAACGGGGCCTCGGCAATCAGGAACCGGCGCACCCGATCGATGGTCGACAGGCGGTCGTTGACCCGCCCGACGACATCGCCCACCGCCGCGCGGAAGGCCGGATCGGACGCCAGCTCCGCCAGATCGGCGGCGCTTCCCCGGGCCCGCGTCCAGCCGGCCATCCAGTCGGCGTCGGGCACCAGCAGGGCCACCAGATACGGCCGCCTGTCGCCGTGCACCATCGCCTGGGCGATTTCCGGCTGCAGGGTCAGCAGGCCCTCGATCCGCTGCGGCGCCACGTTGTCGCCGCCCGACAGCACGATGATGTCCTTCTTGCGGTCGGTGATGCGGATGTAGCCGTCGGACTCGATCTCGCCGACGTCGCCGGTGTGCAGCCAGCCGTCGCGCAGCGCCTCGGCGGTGGCCTCCGGATTGCCCCAGTAGCCCTGCATCACCAGATCGCCGCGCACCAGGATCTCGCCGTCCGCGGCGAGCCGCACCTCGGTGTCCAGGATCGGCGGGCCGACCGTTTCGATGCGGTTGCGGCGCGGCCGGTTGACGCTCACCACGGGTCCGGACTCGGTCTGTCCGTAGCCCTGAAGAAGGCGGATGCCGAGCGCCGTGAAATACAGGCCGACGTCCGGATTGAGCGGCCCGCCGCCCGACACCATCGCCTTCAGGCGGCCTCCGAAGCGGGCCCGCGCCTTGGCGCGCACGATCCGCTCGAGCGCCGCGTCCTGAAGCCGTTCGTGAACCGCCAGCCGGCCGTCCAGGTAGCGCTTGCGCCCCAGGTCGACGGTCCGGCGGAACAGGCTCCTGCGGGTCCGGCCCGCCTTGCGAACGCCCGCCTCGATGCGCTGCATCATGGATTCGTAGAGGCGCGGCACCGCGGTCATGATGGTCGGGCCGACCTCGAGCATGTTGCCGGCCAGCCTGTCGATGCCCTCGGCGTAATAGATCTCGGCGCCGATCGACATCGGGAAGAAGAGGCCCGTCGAGTGCTCGTAGGAGTGGGACAGCGGCAGGAACGACAGGAAGACCTCCGAATCGAGACCCAGTTCCTCCAGCGCGTGGCGCGCCCCCATGCAGTTGTGGAGGATCGCCCGGTGCGGCGTCATCACCCCCTTCGGCCGGCCGCCGGTCCCCGAGGTGTAGATCAGGCAGGCGGTGGCCTCGGGGGACATCTCCCCGACCCGCGCCGCGGGCAGGTCGCCGGCGGCGCGGCCGCGCGCGATCGCCTCGTCCCAGGTCAGGACCGCGGGGCCGCCGTCGGGCGGCTCCGCCAGTTCCTCCATGGTGATCACGAACCGCAGCGCCGCGGCCCGGCGCGCCGCCGGCAGGAGGGTCCCGGCCAGGCGCCGGGTCGACACGATGGCGCCCGCCGCGCCGCAGTCCTCGAGCACGTGCCGGTGGTCGTCCGCCGTGTTGGTCACATAGGCCGGCGCGGTGATCCCGCCGGCCGTCATGATCGCCAGGTCGGCCAGTCCCCATTCCGGCCGGTTCTCGGACAGCAGCACCACCCGGTCGCCGTCGGTCAGGCCGAGCGCCCGCAACCCGGCCGCCAGGCCGTTCACCCGGTCGGCCGCCTCGCGCCAATTCAGGGCTTGCCAACGGCCGTCCCGTTTGGTCCAGAATAGGGGCCGCTCGGCATGCCGGCGCGCCTGGTCGAAAAACATCGCGGCCAGATTCGGCCAGGGGTATTCGGGCATTGGCAAGTCTCCCCGCGTCGCGGTCGTCGTTCGCCGCTTGTTTCGCGGCCTATCGAGCCCTATATCCGCCGCAGGTTCAAGGAGGAACACATGCCGTTGGAACTTCACGCCGAGACGCTGCCCGAATGGGACCTGAGCGACCTCTACCGGTCGATGGACGCGCCGGAGATCGATCGTGACCTGGCGCGCGCCTCCGAGCTGGCCTCCGGGCTCGCCGACACCTACAAGGGCCGCCTCGAGGACCTGACCGGCGACGCCCTGGGTCGCGCCATCGAGGCCTTTGAAGTCATTACGGAAATCCTCCATCGGCTGTTCAGCTACGCGGACCTGCTGTTCGCCGCCAACGTGACCGACCCCGAGATCGGCCGCTTCCGGCAGACCATCCAGGAACGCCTGACCGGCATCTCCAAGCAGACCCTGTTCCTCACCCTGGAACTGAACCGGATCGACGAGCAGGTGATCAACATCCAGTTGCAGGCGCCGCGCGCCGCCCGCTACGCCTCGTGGGTGCGCGACAACCGGATTTTCCGACCCCACCAGTTGTCCGACGAGGTGGAGGAACTGCTGCATGAAAAGGCGGTGGCCGGCCGCAACGCCTGGACCCGGCTGTTCGAGGAGACCATGGCCTCGCTGCGGTTCCCGGTCCAGGACAAGGAGCTTGCCCTGTCCGACGCCCTCAACCTGCTGTCGGACAGCGACGTCGCCAAACGCCGCGAGGCGGCCCAGTCGGTCGGTCGGGTGCTGGGCGAGAACGCGCGCCTGTTCGCCCATATCACCAACACCCTGGCCAAGGACAAGGAGATCGAGGACCGCTGGCGCCGCTACCCGAACCCGGTCTCGGAGCGCAACCGCGCCAACCTGATCGAGGACGAGGTGGTGGACGCCCTGGTCGACGCGGTCCGCGCCGCCTACGAACAGCTCGGCCACCGCTATTATGCCCTGAAGGCGCGGTGGTTCGGGGTCGACAAGCTGGACTACTGGGACCGCAACGCGCCGCTGCCCGACACCGACGAGCGGTTCTTCTCGTGGGCCGAGGCGCGGCGCACGGTGCTCGACGCCTACGGGTCGTTCTCGCCGGAACTGGCCGAGGCGGCGCAGCCGTTCTTCGGCAACGCCTGGATCGACGTGCCGCCGCGCGCCGGCAAGGTGCCCGGCGCCTTCGCCCATCCCACGGTGCCCTCGGTGCACCCCTACCTCCTGCTGAACTACCACGGCAAGGCGCGCGACGTGATGACCCTGGCCCACGAGTTGGGCCACGGGGTGCATCAGCGGCTGGCCGGGCCGAAGGGCGCCCTGATGTCCGACACCCCGCTGACCCTGGCCGAGACCGCCTCGGTGTTCGGCGAGATGCTGGTGTTCCGGTCGCTGCTCGACGCCGAGCCCGACCCCATGCGGCGCCGCGTGCTGCTGGCCGCCAAGGTCGAGGACATGCTGAACACGGTGGTCCGCCAGATCGCCTTCCACCAGTTCGAGGACCGGGTGCACGGCGAGCGCCGCAACAGCGAACTGTCGGTCGAGCAGCTGGGGGCGATCTGGCTGGACGTGCAGCAGGAAAGCCTCGGCCCGACGTTCCGGTTCCACGAGGAGTACCGCAACTACTGGGCCTACATCCCGCATTTCGTGCACACCCCGTTCTACGTCTACGCCTATGCGTTCGGGGATTGCCTGGTGAACTCGCTCTACGCGGTGTTCCAGGACGGCCACCCGGGGTTCCAGGCCAAGTATCTGGACATGCTGCGGGCCGGCGGCACCCTGCGCCACAAGGACCTGTTGGCGCCGTTCGGGCTGGACGCCGCCGATCCCGGATTCTGGCGGCGCGGCCTCGACGTGATCGCCGACTTCATCGACGAACTGGAAAGGACCGGGTAGCTCATGTCGGGAACCAACCTGGGGCGCGAGGACGACAGCCTCGGCGGTCGTGTCCGGCGTTACGCGCGGGTCGGCGGCGCGGTCGGCGGTCTGGCCGCCAAGATGGCCGGACAGCGGGTGTTCGGGCGGGCCGGCGGTGACCAGACCCAGCAGGCGATCGAGTTGCGCGAGGCGCTGGGCGGCCTCAAGGGGCCGCTCATGAAGGTGGCGCAGATCATGTCGACGGTGCCCGACGCGCTGCCCGAGGAGTACACCCTGCAACTGGCCCAGT